>JAGABQ010000194.1:0-3938 GCA_017614495.1 Clostridia bacterium | reverse complement strand
GGCGGCTCTGCGGCTCGGGGACACCGGGGCGGCCGCCCGCGAAACGGGCGCCGCGGACGCCGGGGAGTTTTTCGCCGGGCTCTTTGAGCTCGGATATCTTGAGGAGAACGGGTCATGACGGAGGTACAGTCGCTTCTGATACGCCTGCTCGGCGACCATCTTGACGGGCGCCCGACCGACGCCGGCGGCGCGCTGCCCCCGGGGCTGACCGTCCTTTCGGCGATACACGGGCTCTCGGGCTTTCTCACCGCCCAGCTCGGCGACAGGTTTTCGGGAGACGAGGAGCAGACCCTGCTCTCGGCGCTCGGCGCCTGCGCGGCCGAATACGTGAGGCGGCGCGAGAACTACGACGAGCTAAAAAAGGCCTTTTCCGAGGCGGGTCTGTGGTTTATCCCCGTGAAGGGGATACTCGTCGCCGAGGAATATCCCGTGCCCGAGCTCAGGGTGATGGGAGACATCGACATAATAGTATCGAAGCGCGAGCGCAAAGCTGTTGAAAACCTGTTGAAAACTCTCGGCTGGCGCGAGGTCTCGCGCTCGGGAGACACCGTCACCTACGACTGCGGGACGGGCTCGATGGACGTACGCGCCTCGCTCCCCTCGGAGACCGGCATTTCGGAGCCGTCCGAGGGCTCGGCCGGGGAGATCATACCCGACAGGGCGGAGCACCTGACCTATCTCGTCGCCCACCTCGCCAATCACGTGAAAGAGACGGGCTGCGGGATAAGGCAGTTCCTCGACATCGCCGTGTTTCTTAAAAAAGGCGGCGCCGACGGCGAAAGGGTGAAAGAACTGATCGCCGCCAAGGGGCTGTCGGACTTTGCCCCCTACGCCTTCGGGCTGACCGAAAAATGGTTCGGCGCGCCCCCGCCCTACGATACGGGCGAGCCCGACGAAGAGCTTCTCTCGCGGCTGAGCGACGAGATATTCACCGGCGGAGTTTTCGGCCGGCAGAACGGCGACAACGCCCTGCTTTTCAGCGCGAGGAGCGCGGCCGGCGGCGCGGGGCCGGTCAGGATATTTTTCCGGCGGCTGTTCCCGCCTTACAGGCAGATGAGACAGTTCGGCTACTGCGGGTGGCTCAACGGCAGGCCGTATCTGCTTCCCGTCGCCTGGATCGTCCGCATATTCAGATGCGTCTTCACACGCTCCCCCGCCGAATCTCTCAAAACGGCGTCGGAGCCGTTCAGATACAAAAACGAGATCGGTGACAGGGCGGACTTTCTCGCCCGCCTCGGCATCCCTCTCGACAGGGAGTTTTTCTGATGGAACTCATAGCGTCCTTCAAGGTCGATCACGACCGCCTCGAGCCGGGGATATACGTCTCGCGCGTTGACGGCGACGTGACGACCTACGATCTGAGGACAAGAAAGCCGAATTCCGGCGACTATATGGACAATATAACGATGCACTCGGTCGAGCACATGCTCGCCACGCTTCTGCGGAGCTCCGAGATAGGCGGCTCGGTCGTGTATTTCGGGCCTATGGGCTGCCGGACCGGGTTCTATCTCCTCGTGAGGAACGCAGACAACGAAACGGTGCTCAGGGTGCTGAGGGAATGCCTCGTAAAGACTGCGGAGCACAAAGGCCGCGTATTCGGCCAGGCGAGAAAGCAGTGCGGAAACTGGAAAGAGCTTTCCGCGGCCTCGGCAAGGAGAGAGGCGAAGAGATACCTCAAAACGCTTGACGGGAGGGAGCAGACCTTTGCTTACGAATAATAAGACTCGCGTCGGGGTGATATGCGCGATGGAGCCCGAGGCGCGGCACATAATCGCGGCGATGAGCGATACCGTGACGGAAAAGGCCGGGTGCCTCACGCTCACGACGGGGACGATAGGCAAAACCGCCGTGACCGTCGGGTGCGGCGCTTACGGAAAGGTCTCGGCGGCGGTGTGCGCCTCGCTCATGGTAGAGCGGTACGGCGCCGGGGCGCTGATAAACTCGGGAGTTGCCGGAGGGCTCGACCCCGAGCTCGAGCCGGGTGACGCCGTCGTCGCCCTCTCGGTGGTACAGCACGATTACGACACCTCGCCCATCGGCGACCCCGTCGGGATGATATCGGGGCTCAACGTCACGGAGATACCGGCAGACGCCGAGCTCTCGGAGCTGCTCTGCCAGGCGGCCCGCGAAAACGGGATAAAGGTCAGGCGCGGAGTCATAGCGACGGGCGACCGCTTCGTCGCCGACGCCGACACCGCGGGATATATAAAAAAGACCTTCGGGGCCGCCGCATGCGACATGGAGAGCGGCTCGGTCGGTCAGGCCGCGCTGCTTCTCGGAGTTCCCTTCGCCGTCATAAGGGCGATATCGGACAACGGGAACGGCAAGGCGGTCGAGGACTTTCCGGCGTTTACCGAAATGGCGTCGGAGCGAGCCGCGAGGGCGTTTATTACGATGATCAACGGCATGGAAAACGGGATGGAACGGGTATAAAATGGACAACGTCGAACTTGAAAATATAAAAAGCGAAGAATACAGCGAAAGCGATATAACGGTCCTCGAGGGTCTCGAGGCGGTCCGCATGAGGCCGGGCATGTATATCGGCTCGACCTCCGAAAAGGGGCTGCATCATCTCGTTTACGAGATAGTGGACAACTCGATAGACGAGGCGCTCGCCGGATACTGCACCGAGATACTCGTCACGCTCCACGAAGACGGTTCGGTCTCGGTAAAGGACAACGGCCGCGGGATCCCGACGGGCATCAAGGAGGAGATCGGAAAGCCGACCCCCGAGGTGGTGTTCACCGTTCTCCACGCCGGCGGCAAATTCGGCGGCAAGGGATACAAGGTCTCGGGCGGACTCCACGGCGTCGGCTCGTCGGTCGTCAACGCCCTTTCGGAGTGGTTCTGCTACGAAGATTCGCGCGACGGAAAATGCTACGGGCAGAGATTCGAGCGCGGAAACGTGGCGTCTGAATACCGGCTCATCAGGGAAACCGACGAGCACGGGCTCTACGTCCGATTCAAGCCGGACGCCGAGATCTTCCGGGTGACGACGGTATTCGACTACAAGACGCTCCTCCGCCGTCTGCGCGAGCAGGCCTTCCTCAACGCGGGGATCAAGATCATATTCCGCGACGAGCGCTGTCTCGACAGCCAGAACAGGGAGATCACCGAGGAGACGCTCCACTACGAGGGCGGTCTTCGCGAGTACGTCGATTATCTCAACACGGCAAACCACAACAACCCGATAATCGGCGGGCAGATCTATATGTCGGTGAACAGGGACTATACCTCCTGCGAGATAGCGATGAACTATACCGACAGCTACGATCCGCTCATCGTCTCCTACGCGAACAACATAGTGACGCCCGACGGCGGCATGCACGAGACCGGCTTCCGCACGGCCGTTACGAAGGTCGTAAACGAATATGCGAGAAAGCTCAAATTCCTCAAGCCGGACGACAAGAACCTCACCTTCGACGACGCGTCGGAGGGCATGACGGCCGTCATCTCGGTCGGACTTCAGAACGCCGAGTTCGAGGGTCAGACCAAGGGCCGTCTCGGGAACGAGGCGATGAAGGGCTTCGTCAACAAGGTGGTTTACGAAAAGCTCACCGAGTATATGTAGGAGCACACCGCAGAAGCGAGGATCATCCTTGATAAGGCGACGACAGCTCAGCAGGCGAGGGAGGCGGCGCGCAAGGCCCGCGAGAACACCCGCCGCAAGTCTGTGCTCGAGGGCTCGAGCCTGCCCGGCAAGCTCGCCGACTGTCAGGACAGGAACAGGGAGCTCACCGAGCTCTATCTCGTGGAGGGAGACTCGGCCGGCGGCTCTGCGAAGGACGGGCGCGACCCGAGGTATCAGGCGATACTGCCCCTCCGCGGAAAGGTCCTCAACGTCGAGAAGGTAAGACCCGACAAGGTCTACGGCAACCTCTCCCTCATACCGATAATCCAGGCGCTCGGCTGCGGGATCGGGGAGGAGTTCAACCTCG
>JAGABQ010000193.1:0-7249 GCA_017614495.1 Clostridia bacterium | reverse complement strand
CCGGTTTTCGCCCGTTTACCGCTGCACCTGCAGTCTTGACAGAGTTGAGAGGGCTCTCATTTCTACGGGCCGGGAGGAACTCCTCGACATGGCCCGCGATCCCGAGACCCGCGTCGGATGCCGTTTCTGCGGCAAAGAATACGTGTTCACTCCCGAGGATATCGGAGATCTGCTGCGCAGAGCCGGATCCGAAGAATAAAAAACAGCTTTTCTGCGAAAGGAAATTACAGTGAAAAAAGCAGCTTTCATAAAACTTGCCGCGTTTGTCGTTGCGGCTTGCATGATAATGAGTTCGTGCGGGTTCATAAAGAATAACGGAACCGAAACTTCTGAGCCGGCGCAGAGCGTCACGGATACCGCGGAAGCGGCCGGCACGACCGCCCCGGGTGACGAGACCACAGCGGAGCCGTACGTCGATCCCGCGGCGGACATCGCCTTTGCGCTCGGGTCCTCTTCGGTCTCCCGCTCGCTTTACGAGGGATATCTCAGGATGACGTGGGCGACCGCATGCTCCATGTTCACCATGTTCGGTATTATCTCCGAGGATGATCTCGTTGACGGCAAGACGGCGGGCGAGCTCAGAATCCCCGAGGATGCGGCGGAGATCGCTCAGATTCTCGGGATAGAGCCCGACGGCACGGTGTTTGATTTTGTCCGCGACACCGTTGAGAACGCCATGAAGCAGATACTCGTGTGTGCCGAGGCGGCAAACCGCGAGGGGATTGCCGTCAATGAAGACAAGCTTGCCGAGGAGCTCGCTGAAGCGGACGCCGAGGCAAAAGCGAACGGATATGAGAGCTATCTCGAGCTGGTCAAGATCATGTTCGGCGGCATATCCGACGAGGATGCGGAGGCGTTTATAGAGCTTTCATATCTTGCGGAGCAGTACAAAAGCATGCTCGAAGATCATGTTTTCACCGAAGACGAGATAACCGCTTTCATCAACGATGACGAGAACTCGTATTATTTCGAGGCGCCGGTCTATACCGTTCTCCGCGGCGAACACGCGACGGAGCTCAGAGAAAAGCTCTCCGAGCCGTACGAGGACGAGTGGAGTCTCATTGAGGAGTTTATCGATTCTCTCAACGGAGAAGGCATCACGACCGAGCGCCGGCCCGATTTCACGGATCCCGAGCTCGTGTCCCTTCTGGGGATGAACATACCGGGGTCATACGCCTTCGGAACCGAGAACGGCGAAGACTGCTATGTCTATGTCAACGCCGAACGCGAGATCAGAGACAGCAGGATGCTGACCTACTATCTTATTATCTCCGACGCCGAGCCGGCCGATATAGTCGATGACCTCAAAAAGCTTTCCGTCGAAGAGGCGGAGGAATACATAAAGGCGATAATCGAAGCGTCAGAAAGCGACACGGACGTCGATTTCGGCGAAGATGACGACGATAACGGCGCCGACACCGAGACCGCGGATGAGAACACCGGGGAGGTTGCCTCTGAGACTCCCGAAGAGGGCGGGACGCCCGATACCGGCGACGGAGAGACTCCCGACGTCGTAGAGGGCGAGGAATCCGGAGAGGAAGAGGAGCCCACCGAGAACGTCGTTACGGCGACCTACGTGATGGGTCAGCCCGACTGGAGGAACCCCGAGTTTGCCGGCTGGCTCACCGCTGAGGGCAGGGCGCCCGGCGACGTTTGCGTTAAAAAATCGGGATCTCAGTATCTTGTAGCGTACGTTATCGATATTTCGGAAAGCTGCGCTTCGGCCGATATGATTTCGGATTACGTCAATGACGAAATAAGCAGGCTTGTCGAGGAATCGGATTTCATTTCCGGCGACGGTATCGAAGAGATCGATATCCCGGCAAAACCGGACGAGATCCTTTACGAGCTTATGGGCATGGGAGGATAACGGATAAAAGCAACATGAAAACGATAAAAACAGATATCATCTCCGGCTTTCTCGGAGCAGGGAAAACGACGCTGATAAGGAAACTCCTCGCCGAGACGCTCTCAAAGCGCGGGGAAAAGGTCGTTGTGATAGAGAACGAGTTCGGTAAGGTCGGGATCGACGGTGCGTTCCTCGGGGACGCGGGGGTCAACGTGACCGAAATGAACAGCGGCTGTATCTGCTGTTCTCTCGTCGGGGATTTCGCCGAGGCGCTGAAAAAGGTATGTGCCGATTTTGAGCCCGACAGGATAATAATAGAACCCTCCGGCGTCGGAAAGCTCTCCGACGTAGCGACGGCGGTGCTCGGCGCCGGAGTTGAAGGTCTGACTGTCAACTGCATGACAGCCGTCGTCGACGCCAAAAAGTGCCGCATGTATCTGCGCAACTTCGAGGAGTTTTACAAAAATCAGATAGAGAGCGCCACGGCTGTCATCCTTTCAAGAACGGGAAGCATGGACCGCGGCTCGATCGAGCAGGCCGTCGCGCTTGTCAGGGAACTCAACCCGGGCGCAACGCTCGTGACGACCGACTGGTCGGAGCTCGACGGGGAGGCGATGCTCTCGGCGATGGAAAACACCGCCACGGCCGAGGCGGAGCTGAAAAAACTCCTTGAAGAAATGGAAAAAGAGGAGCACGGGCATCATCACCACCATCATCATCACCACGACGATGACGAGGAATGCGACGATCCCGAATGCGAATGCCATTACCATCATGACGACGATGATGACGATGACGACGAACATGATCATCACCATCACCACCACCATCACGACGATGACGATGAAGAAGAGCATGAGCATCACCACCACCATCATCATCACCACGACGATGACGAGGAATGTGACGATCCCGAATGCGAATGCCATCATCACCATCACGACGATGATGACGACGAACACGGGCATCATCACCATCACCACCATCACGGGCACGACGCGGACGAGGTCTTTTCGAGCTGCGGGTTCGAGACCGCGGGTAAGTTCGAGCGCAGGTTTATAGAGGCCTGCCTTGACCGGCTCGACAGCGGGGATTTCGGCAGCGTGCTGAGGTGCAAAGGCGTCGTCCCGTCGGTCGACGGTACCTGGATACACTTTGACTACGTTCCCGGGGAAAAGGACGTCAGGACGGGTCCGGCCGACGTTACGGGCAAGCTCTGCGTCATCGGCGCCGGGCTCGATAAAGGAAAAATCAGGGAACTATTCAATCTCTGAACGGGGTAAACGATGCCGAATACGACGGTATATATCTTCAACGGCTTTCTCGACAGCGGGAAAACGAGCTTTATAAACGAATCGCTGTCATCGGAGACCTTTGCGAGAAAAAGCGACAGAATCCTCCTTCTTCAGTGCGAGGAGGGCGAGGTCGCCCCGGACGTTGCGTCTTTCTTTTCAAAGAACGTAGCGTGCGAGGTCCTGACATCGAAAAGCCAACTCAACAGCGACAAGCTCGAGGCGCTCCGCCGGAAAGCGAACGCCAACATAGTCATAATCGAATATAACGGGACCTGGATGATGCAGGATCTTTACGACTCCCTTCCCGACAAGTGGGAGGTCTTTGACATAATGACTTTCGTCAGCGCCGAGACCTTCGACGTCTTCTATAAGAACATGAGGGAAAGGTTCGTCGATCAGATAATCGACACCGGATTCGTCGTCTTCAACAGATGTGAAAAGGGGGAGACCGACGAGCTGACGCTCCACAAGGCGGTGAGGGCGGCTAACACCTATACCAAGATAGCGTACGAGTACACCGACGGCTCATATTCCCTCGACAATATCGAGGATCCGCTTCCTTTCGACAAAGAAGCGGACGAGATTGACATAGCCGTCACCGACTACGGGATATGGTACAGAGATCTCGGCTCCAACATGAAGGATTACGACGGCAAGACCGTGAGCTTCGTGGCTTATTCTCAAAACAATAAGCGCACCCGTCCCGGCGCCGTCCTCGGCAGATACGTGATGAACTGCTGCGAGGCGGATGCCCAGTTCTGCGGGCTTTACGTCGACGGGAACGCGGCGAAGGCGCCCGACGCGGCGTGGGTCAGGGTAAAGGCGTCGGTCTCGGTCAGACCATGCAGGATGTACGGCAGAGAAGGTCCCGTTCTCGACATAATCTCGTGCGAAAAAACCGACGCGCCGCTCAACCCCGTAGCGACGTTTGTGTAAATTATGAGCGAACAGATCTATACGATCCCCGTCTCGGAGGCATTCGACGAGACCCTTGCGATAGGCGACGGATGTCCGTTCTGCCGGCTTTTCAACAAACTCGAGGCAAATGAGATCGACCTGATTCTCGGCGCCTCTCTTATGGAGCCCGGGACGCGCATCCAGACAAACAAAAAGGGCTTCTGCCGCGCTCATTACGGCATGATGCTGACGGGGAAAAACCGGCTCGGCCTCGGGCTTATAACCGAATCGCATCTGAACGAGCTGATCTCTGACCTTGACGGGGACGCGATATCGTCGCTCCTCGGCATGAAACAGGCAAAAATCAGAAAGCGGCTCCACGAGCTCGACGGCTCCTGCTACGTCTGCGACCGGCTGGAATACAACTTTTCGCGTATGCTCTCGAACGCGGTCGCGTTCTGGTTCGAGGACGGGGATTTCCGCCGGCGCGCCGGGGAACAGAAATTCATCTGTCTGCCGCACCTCGGAATGTGGCTCGAGACGGCGAAAAACGAACTCAAAAAGGGATTCAGCGAATTTGCCGAAGCCGTGACCGCCCCGACCCGCAGGTATATGGCGGAACTGAAAGAAGACGTTTCGCGATTCTGCCGCAAATTCGATTACAGAAACGACGCCGAGCCCTGGGGGACGTCAAAGGATTCTCTCGAAAGGGCAAAGCGGCTGCTCTGCGGCGATATTCACGAAAAGGTTGTTCCTTTAAGGCGTCCGGCTGACGAAAACAGTTGCAAAAAAGAGCCGGATAATGTATAATATCAACAAGAAATTATCCTCCCGCGACGGCGGGACGGCATTTTAACGCAGCCGCGGCAAGAGCGGCGTAACGGAGGAAAAATATATGGTTACAGCAGGTGATTTCAGAAACGGTCTCACGTTCGAAATGGAAGGCAACGTCATGCAGGTCATTGAGTTCCAGCACGTCAAGCCGGGCAAGGGCGCGGCGTTTGTCCGCACCAAGCTCAGAAACGTGATCTCGGGGGCGGTGATCGAAAGGACTTTCTCGCCTACCGACAAATTCGAGAACGCGTACGTTGAGCGCAGGGATATGATGTATTCCTACGACGACGGAGATCTGTATCATTTTTCGGACACCGAGACGTGGGAGGAGGTCCTCGTTTCTCATGACAAGGTCGGGGACAATTTCCGTTTCGTAAAGGAAGAGATGATGTGCAAGCTCGTCTCGTACAAAGGGAACGTCTTCTCGGTAGAGCCGCCGATGTTCGTTGAGCTCGAAGTGACGGCGACCGACCCGGGCTTTGCCGGAAACACGGCCACGAACACTCTCAAACCGGCGACCCTCGAGACCGGAGCCGAGATAAAGGTTCCGCTCTTCATCGAGGTCGGTGAGAAGATCAGGATAGACACCCGTACCGGCGAATATCTCCAGCGCGCCTGACGGCGTACCGGGAGCGATGCGATGAAGTTTTCGACTTTTCTCAGGACGGCGAAGATTCTCTTCCCGCTCCGTTACGCCGCGAACGCGGTTTTCAGATCAAAAGCGGCCGACCGCGCGGTTAATTCGATACTGAGAGACCCTCCCGCCGGCAGGGAACTCAGGCGGCTCAAAAGGGATATGATAAGGGAGAAGAGTCTCAGACTTTTCACCTTTGAGGAGTATCTCCTTTACAGGTTCCAGACGCTTTCGAAACAGGAGCGGAAAAAATACGTTTCTGACTACGAAAGGGTGTATTTTATCCGCAAGGTAAACCGCGCCGAAAACGAGCAGATTTTCAACGACAAGGCGCTGACCTATCAGTGCTTCAAGAAATACTACCGCCGGGAAGTCGTGAAGGTCGTGAAAAAAGACGAGGAGACCTTCAACGCGTTTGTGTCGAAGCACCCCCGCTTTATCGCCAAGCCGATAGATGACAGTTTCGGGAACGGAGTCAGGCTCTTTGAGACCCCGCCGAAGTGGAGCGATTTCAGCAAGGAATACCGCGACGGCGCCGTCATAGAAGAGGTCATAACCCAAAGCGAGCCGCTCTCCCGGATTCATCCTCAGTCGGTGAACACGATAAGGATAACGACGATGCGCCTCGACGATGACGTGAAGATCTTTTATCCCTTCATGCGCGTCGGCTGCGGAAACAAAGTCGTTGACAACGGCGGAGCCGGAGGCATAATCTGCGGAATCGACCAGTCGAGCGGGATCGTGATCTACTGCAAGGACGAAAAGGGCTCCGAGTTCCTCGTCCACCCCGACACGGGAGTGCAGCTTATCGGTATGAGGATACCGAGATGGAAAGAGGCGGTGGAGTTTGCGAAAGAGCTCGCGACCGTTCTTCCCGACAACCGGTACACCGGATGGGATCTCGCGCTCACCGACGACGGCTGGGTGATGGTCGAAGGGAACTGCCTCGGGCAGTATATCGGCTGTCAGATGACGCACAGGACCGGCGTGCGTCCCGTCCTTGAAAAATACTATTCGGCGCTCGACATTCCCCTCACAATCAAATAAAAAGGAGAAACGAAATGAACATTACAGAAAAGACAGCGTACCTGAAGGGTCTCCTCGCGGGGCTCAAGATCGATGAGGAAAAGCCGGAAGGCAAACTCATATCGGCTATAATCGACACTCTCGACGAGATGGCGTCCGAAGTCGCCGACCTCAAGCAGGAGAACGACCGCATCTACGATTATCTCGACGAGCTCGACCATGATCTCGGCGACGTGGAGTCGGAGCTTTACGAGCTTGACGACTATTACGACGATGACGACGAATATTACGACGACGAGGATCTCGACGAAGAGGAAGAAGAGGACGAGACCCCCGAGGCGTGACGGACCGTCCGACGTCTCAGAAAATCAAACAAAAAATAAGCAGACTGAATTAAGTTTCAGTCTGCTTTTTCCGTTCATGCACGAGGGCGTCATCCCTTGATGGCTTTTTTGAAGTCCGGGAGGACGCCGGTCTTGTCGGGAGTGTTCGCCGGGAACTGGACGAAGCCGTAGCCGGGATGCTCGTTGACCTCGACAAAGGTCGGGCCGTCCCCGGTTATCGCCACGTCCCAGCCGACATACCTGAGGCAAGGGATCCTTTTCGCCGACTCGGTCACGGCTTTCTTTACATCTTCCCAGAACGGGATTTCAAACCCGAGGAAAGTGAGCCCTGTGTCGGGATGCTCAGTATGGACCGAACAGTCGCGCCCGT
>JAGABQ010000192.1:0-14235 GCA_017614495.1 Clostridia bacterium | reverse complement strand
TCCCCTCCCGGAAGGGACCTCATCGCGCGGAAAGTCCACTTGTAATACGGCATATATTTCCCGTTCAGCCAGAAAAATGCGTTCGCCGCGCTTTTGAAAAATTCAAAGCACGACAGCCTCGCAGCGTCAAAGTCTCCGCGCGAGACGCACCTTTCGTAGTTATAAAACCCCGACTGTGACATTATGAAAAGACAGCCGGCCGTTTTTTTAATAAGAACGTCGCGCGGGGGTGCGCTCATCCGGCGGCGTATTTCGGTAAAAATGCCGCTGTCGTCCCTGAAAATTTCTCCGTTAGTCACCTCGGCGAGATAGTTTTCCGGGATCGTCAGCCATTCCGCCTCGTCCGGCACGTCATCCGTCCCGAGCCGAGAAAGGAGAAAACCGGACAGCCTAACGGGGCCTCTCCTGCCGTGCGTCATCCCCGCGGGTCTGCGCGTCATTTCGCGGAAAGTTTTCGGAAGGCCGTCGTATCCGCGTTCTATTCTGAAAGCGAGCCTTTCGTCCACAATGTCTTCGCCGGGCAGAAAGATCATAAAACCGGGATCGAAATCGTGATCCCTTGAGATTTCGTCGTCGAATCCGAAGCAGTCGGAGCCGGAACCGCAGAGTCCGACGGCAAATGTGCTCACCGAATCCGGAAAAAGCCGTTCCAGCATTTCTTCGCCGTATTCGCGATAGAACGCCCGGCTTATTTCAAGTCCTTTTGTTTCCACGCTCATAAATCTCCCCGGCGCGTTTTCTGAGTTCGTCCGCGTACGCGAAATATCCGTAATAGTCAAATGAGGGGGCGCACGTCGCGCAGTAATAGGCGTAGTCCCCGTCTTTCGGGAGCGACTCCGCCGTTATGAGAGCGTACGCCTTCTCGACGTATTCCGAGATGAGCTCGGCGCCGTCCTCGGGTCCCAGGTTTGCCTCTGCCGCGTCCGCCATGTTGAGGTACGTAACGGCCCGCTCCGTCTCTCCGTTTTCGGTCTGTTCCATCTCGCGGAGCGCCCGCTGATATCTCTCCGCCGCCTCGTCGTATCTGCCGAGATCGCAGAGAGCGAGCGCCATATTGTTGTTGAGCCCACCGAGAAGCGAGTGAGGAACGCCGTCAAGAGATGAAAGAATCTCCTCGGCCCTTTGAAAGCGCTCCATCGCCTCCTCCGGCCTGCCGAACGCCTTGCTGACCGTCGCCGCGTTTATATACGCCGTGCCGCCGGACATATTTCCGTCAAGCCCGGTCTCCGAAGCTATGCGGAGCGCCGCGTCGGCGTGAAACGACGCTTTATCGCCGTCTCCCTTTTTTCGGTATAAGCCCATGAGCTCGTTGTGCATGGCAAACGCGCCGCGCAGATCGCCTCCGAGCTCCGCCTCGCCGAGCCAGTATTCAAGAATGCGTCCGGCGCCGTCGGGATCGTTAACGGCGAAATATTCGTCCGCCTTTTCTATCGCCCGCCTGACGTTTATCGGCTTGAAAGCGTCCCGTTTTTCGGGCGGGGTCATGCAGAGTGGGCACTCAGGCTCGGTATAGTCCCCGGGTTTCAGCTCGTCAGTGAAAC
Source organism: Clostridia bacterium (assembly GCA_017614495.1). GTDB lineage: Bacteria > Bacillota > Clostridia > Oscillospirales > CAG-272 > Colimorpha_A. The sequence goes on along the minus strand of JAGABQ010000192.1, from coordinate 12,694 downwards.
TCATCGTAAATCTCCCCTATCCTGCGGGTCACATCGACCGTCTCGAGACGGTCGGCGGCATAAGCCCTGTGAAGGAGCTCGGCGGGTATGTTCTCGTCGAATTTGTCGAAAACCGCGGTCTCCGACGCGCCGATCAGCCCGTCACGATCTATGCCGAGATCGGCCGTCCTCTTGAGCGCCTCGGAAAGCGACCTGCCGTTTCCCTTTTCCATCTTGAAGGTCATATAATAGCAGCCCTCGTATTCCATTCCCGTGATGCCGAACCGCGAGCTTTCCGACATGATCATGCGGCGCAGAGTCCTGAATGATCTCGTCCCGAGCCACGGGAAAACGCACCAGGAATATCCCCCGAGATGGACTATGCTTTTTTCGAGCATACCGGTATTGCGCGCAACGCGGCGCGCGGCGTCGAGTCTGACCCTCGCGTTCTTTTTGAGATACGGATATACCGTGTCCTCGGACAGGACCTTTTTCATCCTCTCGAGTATTTTCGTGTGTATCTCGCCGTAATCTCCCGGCCAGGATATTTCCATCTTCCCGTCAACCGGATGAACGTATATAAGGTGTCTCGAAATATCGAGCTCCTCGACCTCCCATACCCTGCCGGCGAGGGCGAATCTCTCGCCGACGGGCGGCGGGGTCGTTATCGTTCCGATCTCGTCCGATCCCGAGCGGACGGTAAAATCCTCGCTGTCGTTGAACACCGCGTAGAACTTGAACGACGAGGTGATGCGCTCGCCCTTAAGCCCCACGATAAGCGTGCCGTCCTCGGTAAGCTCGATAAAATCGTTCTTTATCATCGAAAGTACAAGCGTGCGGTAATCGTCGGGAGACACCTCCGAAAACGGCGGCAGCGAAAGTACCTCTTTCGCGAGTCTGTTCGGTGTCAGGCCGCCCTTTGAGCAAAGGACCGAGAGCGTCTGGTGGAACATGAGCGACATCGGATATTTTTTCGTTTTGGGCGGCTCGACAAACCGCTCCTCGATATAAAGCTGGATAAGCGCGATTCCCCTTATAAGACTCCAGGGGATCAGCTGAGGCAGAGGCGTGTTAGGCAGAGGATTTTCTTCCCTGAAGGTCATGACCATCTCGGGCGGCGCGCCGCGCCTTCCCGACCTGCCGAGACGCTGAAGCAGACTCGAAACCGACACAGGCGCCTCCGACTGAACGATACGCTCGAGCCTGCCGATATCTATCCCGAGCTCAAGCGTGACGGTCGCGCACGTGACGGTCATCTGTTCGTCGCTTTTCAGCGACAGTTCCGCTTCCTCGCGTATGGCGGCCGAAAGATTGCCGTGATGGATACGGAACACGTCGGGTTCGCCCCGCCGCTCGGCTATCTGCCGCAGAGTCGCCGTGATGATCTCCGTCTCCTCGCGGGAGTTTGCGAAAACAAGGGATTTTCTCCCCTTCGTCGCGTCGTAAATGTATTCGTAGCCCTTGTCGGAGGGCATATAGACCTCTCCCGTGTCGGTGTCGACGGGGGGCGCGTCCTGTTCGTCCGGATCTCCGCCGCCGATATAAAAATGTTCGAGCGCGAGGCGCCACGATATTTTTCTGTCCGGCGTGCCGACGACCGACGTATGCCTCGCCGAGCCGGCGCCGAGCCAGTCCGCGGCCTTTTTCGCGTCTCCCACCGTCGCCGAGAGACCGATCCGCACGGGATCCCTCCCCGTGAGCCGGGAAAGCCGCGCGAGCTGACAGATTATCTGGTTTCCGCGGTCGCTCCCCGTCAGCGTATGGATCTCGTCGATAATCACGTATCTTATCTCGCCGAATAGTCTGACGACGTCGTTCGGGCGGTTCATGAGCATGCTTTCGAGCGATTCCGGGGTTATCTGAAGGATGCCGGACGGCTCTTTCAGGGCTTTCGTTTTATGCGACTGAGCAACGTCCCCGTGCCAGTGGAACACCTTCACGCCGCTCTCGTCGAGGACGTCCGAAAGGCGCAGGAACTGATCGTTTATAAGACTTTTGAGCGGGGCGATGTAAAGCGCTCCGAAGGACGCCGGCGGGTCGCTCCACAGCGAGGTTATCACGGGAAAAAGCGCCGCCTCGGTCTTGCCCGATGCCGTCGCCGTGGTCAGAAGAAGATTATCGTCCGTCCCGAACAGTATCTCCGCCGCCCCGAGCTGAACTTCGCGCAGCTCGGTCCATCCGTTTTCGTACACGTAATCCTGAATGAACGGCGGAAACTTTGAAAAAACGTCTGTCATTTTTAACCTCGGTATCTCGCGATGAGATCAAGCTCCCAGCATGGTGTGCAGGGAGTACGTCTTAGATAAAACCCGTATCCCGGGCACAGTTCGTCGATCAGAAGCGGAAGCGCGAAAACGTCCTCCGGCCTGTGATACGCCGCCACTCTGAGATCGGGGTGAAATTCTGAAATCGTCTGAGCGGCGCCCGCGAGCACCCTGCCCTCGGCGCCCTCGGAATCTATTTTGATATAATCGGCACCCTCGTCTCCGAGAATGGAATCAAGCGGCAGACCGATGACCTCCGACGTTCTTTTTTCACCGGTTTTACGCTTGCCGGCGCCGCGGCCGCCGTCCCTGCTGAAGGTCAGCACCTCACGCCTGTCCCAGGCAGCGGCGCGCACGGGCATTATACGGCCGTAGATACCGGCCGTGACGCAAAGCGACGAAAAGTTTTTTTCGTCGGGCTCTACGGCCGTAATCTTTTCGATCCGCGGAGCGCGGCTCAGCAGCCCCGCGGCCGTGTCTCCGTTATACGCGCCGACGTCGGCGGCGCGGGTATAGAGCTCCGGCCTGAGCGTTTCCCGCCATATCTCGTCCTCTGTGCTGAGGTTTTCGAGAAGCGGGGCGAGCTCGCCTCCCTCCCTGTACCTGAGGACGGAATCGAAAAGCGCGCGGCTTTTCCCGTCGGCGAGCATATCCCGGGCTGCGGCTATCATTTCCGCGTGTTTTTCGGCAAATTCGCGGCACCAGACGTTCTCACCCGCGACGGGCATATCGGGCAGAAGCACGGTGTGTCTCCCCGACATTCCGATAACGTTTTCTATAACGTCGCGGCGGGACGAGCCGAACGCGACGAGTATGATGATATCGTCGCCCAGCCGTCTGACAGCGCTTTTATACGATTCGACCTCAAATCCGCGAAACGTCCGCTTCCTGACAAACCCGTCGGAAGCGAATATGCCGCTCACCGAAACCCCGAGCCGCTCAAGTCTGTCGAGGATCTTGTCGGCTCCGTTGCCTGTACCGTAAAGCACGACGGGACGTTTTTCGGCGGCGAGTTTTTCCCACAGCCAGCCGGTCATTTTACTGTTCGGAGCCGAGGAAACGCCGCGCGTTGCGGCAGAGTATGTCCTCCCGCTCGGCAGGCGTGAGATCGAGTTTTTCGAACATATCCTTTACCTTCCACGGGGATACGGACGGGAAATCCGAGCCGAACATCATGCGCCCGACCCCGGCTTTTCTTATATTTTCCGTCGCCTTTTCGGGGGTCATCCACTGAAGCGACGCCGAGAGGTCGTACCAGACGTTCCCGTATCTGCCCCAGAGATATTTTTCCGCCTCGTCCCATACAGAGTATCCGCCGAAATGCGCCGCGCAAATCCTCAGCCCGGGGAATTCCTCGGCAATTCTCGCTATCCTGTCGGGAGACGAATAATAGTACTCTTCACGTTTGTCTCCGGCGTGAAGAAACAGAAGGAGGCCTTCGTTCTCAAGGACTTCGCAGAGTTTTTTCATCCTGTCGGAATCGACGGGCTCGCGCTGTATATCCGGATGAAGTTTCACCCCGAGGAGCCCGAGCTCTTTAATGTGCCTGACACCCGACGCAAAATCCGGATAATCCTGATGCATACATCCGACGGCGTACGCCTCAAATCCCATGCCGCGCGATTTCATGACGTATTCCGCAGTGTAATCGTTTATATGATCCACGTGCACGGCGTCGGTGGCGACAGGAAGCATGAGAAAGCCGCCGGCGCCTATCCTGCGCTCGCTTTCGATGAGCGAGTCGAGAGTACCGGCCTCGTCAATAGGAAAATTATAGAATTTTCCGAGATTTTCGGCGGCCCTTGCGGCCACCTTATCGGGATAAACGTGAACGTGCGCGTCTATTACAGTGAATTCCATGACAAACTAAACCCCAGTTTATTATTCAGTCTATTATACCACGAAATCGCGTACAAATCAATCCGGCGGATTGACAAAGCGCCGGATTTGATATATAATTTATCCTGAATGAAAGAAAGGTGTCCGACTATGGAAAAAATACGTCCGCGGGTGCTCTCGGGTTTTATGGAGCTCCTTCCGCAGGAACAGATAAAATTCAACGCGTTTCTTGATAAGCTGAGCGCGGTGTATTCCCTTTACGGGTTCACGCCGCTCGACACGCCGCTCATCGAAGCGTCGGAAATACTCCTCGCCAAGGGCGGCGGGGAGACCGAAAAACAGATATACAGATTCGTCAAGGGCGACTCCGATCTGTCGCTCAGGTTCGACCTGACCGTGCCGCTCGCGAGGTACGTCGCTGAGCACGCGAACTACCTCGCCTTCCCCTTCAGAAGATACCAGATCGGCAAGGTTTACCGCGGCGAGCGGGCGCAGAGAGGCCGTTTCCGCGAGTTTTATCAGGCGGATATTGACGTTATCGGAGACGGCAAACTCGACATAATGAACGACGCCGAGATCCCGGCGATAATATACGACGTATTCAGCTCGCTCGGGCTGAAAGATTTCGTTATAAGGATAAACAACCGTAAGATACTTAACGGATTTTTCGAGATGATAGGCGAAAAGGACCGCGCCGGCGACATTATGCGCACGGTGGACAAGCTCGAAAAAATCGGCGCGGAAAAGGTCACGGAGCTCCTCCTCGAGCTCGGTCTCAGCGAAGAATCCGCCGGCAGAGTCACTGATTTCATATCAACGCCTCAGGCGGAGCTTTTCTCCGTCCTCGACGGACTGTCCGGATCTAACGAAACGTTCGACACCGGGCTCTCTGAGCTGAGGGCCGTCTGTGAAGGCGTCTCGGCGCTCGGAGTACCTGACGGGAATTTCAAGGTCGACCTCACGATCGCCCGCGGCCTCGATTACTACACCGGAACGGTCTACGAAACATCTCTCATAAAGCATCCCGAGATAGGCTCGATATGCTCCGGCGGGAGATACGACGACCTCGCAGAGCACTATACCGACCGTCACCTGCCCGGGGTCGGTATATCGATAGGGCTCACGCGGCTTTTCTACGTTCTGAATGAACAGGGGCTTATCAACCCGGATTTCCCCGCCGCCCCCGCCGACGTGCTCATCGCCCCGATGACCGAGAACAGAGAAAAACCGGCCGGGCTCGCCGCCCTGATGCGCAAAGCAGGCATAAGGACTCAGCTCTATACCGAGAAGAAAAAGCCGAAGGCAAAGATCGGATACGCCGATAAGCTCGGCATCCCTTACGTTATATTCATCGGCGACGACGAGATAGCTTCGGGAAACGTCACCCTGAAGAGCCTCCTGACGGGAGAGCAGAACACGGTGACCCCCGACGAGGCCGTGAGCATCATCAAAACCGGTATCAGCGAAAAATCAAAAAACCTCCCGATCCGGGAGTAAGGAGACATATATGGCACACTATCCGACCCCACACATAAACGCAACGCCGAAGGACATCGCGAAAACGGTCCTCATGCCAGGCGACCCGCTCCGTTCCAAATTCGTCGCGGAAAACTTTCTCGAATCTCCCGTTCTGTTCAACAACGTACGGGGCGTCCAGGGATATACAGGGACCTACAAAGGCAAAAAGGTTTCCGTGATGGCGAGCGGCATGGGTATGCCTTCCATGGGCATCTACAGCTACGAGCTTTTCAATTTCTTCGGTGTTGACAATATAATCCGGATCGGCTCCTGCGGCGCCATGAAATCCGAGATACGGCTCCGCGACATCATCCTCGCGATGGGCGCGAGCACCGACTCCGATTTCGCGCACCAGTATCTTCTTCCCGGCTCGTTCGCTCCCATCGCGTCATTTACGCTCCTGAGAAAGGCATTTGAAGAGGCCGAGAGGAAAAAGCTGAGATATACCGTCGGAAACGTCCTTTCGTCCGACATTTTCTACAACAACGATACTCACGCTTCGCAGAGATGGGCAGCCATGGGTATATGCTGCGTCGAAATGGAGACCGCCGCGCTCTACATGACGGCCGCCAACGCCGGCAAAAACGCTCTCGGTATTTTTACGGTATCCGACAACCTCGTTACAAAAGAGGAACTTTCCGCCGAAGAGCGCCAGGTTTCGTTTACGCAGATGATGGAGCTCGCGCTTGAAACAGCAATCTCGATTTGATCTTCCCCGTCCGCGCGGGTACGACATCAACAAAGTATTCGACTGCGGTCAGTGCTTCAGATTTGAAAAGACCGCGGAAAACGTCTTCTCCGGCGTCGCTCTCGGAAAAGCCGTGACGGTCAGCCAGACGGACGTGAGCATTATCGCCGAGGGTTTTTCGTCGGATGACGAGGCGGTCTCTTATCTCGGGCTCGACACCGACTACGAGCCGATAAAAAAAGAACTCGTTGAGCGGTTCCCCGACTGTCCGGCGATGGAAGAGGCGATAAGAGTATCCGACGGCGTGGCTATACTCAGACAGGATCCCTGGGAGACCCTGATCTCGTTTATAATATCCCAGAACAACAACATCCCGCGCATAAAGGGGCTTATCGGCCGGCTGTGCGAAAGATGCGGAGAGCCCCTCGGCGGCGGCTTATACGCTTTCCCGACGCCGCGTCAGCTCGCCGCGGTAAGCGAAAAAGAGCTCTCGGACATGAAATTCGGATACCGCGCCGGATATATCTCCCGCGTCGCGTGCGAAGTCAGCGCCGGCTCTGTCAATCTGAAAAAAGCGCGCGATCTGAGCACCGGAGAACTGATAAAGTTTCTCACCGGTCTTTACGGAGTAGGCCCAAAGGTCGCCTCGTGTATCGCGCTTTTCGGGTATTTCCGCCTTGACGCCTTCCCCGTCGACGTGTGGATAAAGCGCGCGCTCGCGGAGTATTTCCCCGGCCACTGTATCGGCGACTTCGGAAAATACGGCGGGATCGCTCAGCAATACCTGTTTTACATGCAGACTCACAAATGATAATTGGCGCCGCAGGAAAAATCGCGGCGCCTTTTTTCTTTACGCATTTGCCAAAGAGGGCAAAAAATGATATAATACGAGGGTGAAAAATCTCCATCCCGCCCGGCGGGACGAAAAGACCGAAAGAATTTTCATATGGACAAAACCAAAAACAGAAAAATTATTTCGATAATTCTCTCCGTCGCGGCGACCATCGCTGCGGCCGTCGTCGCCGCGTCGTGCAGCGGCGGCGGAGAAGCCGGACAGATTTCGGGAACTCCCATGGTTTCCGATACCGCCGAAACTCCGTCGGGACCGGTCACGCTCACAGGATGGTTTGACTACGGCACCGCGCTTTATCTCAGAGACAAATACAAACCCGGCGACAAGCAGAGCATCGAGATACAGATGGCAAAGAACGAAAAAGAAGGTTTTGAGTTCGTCCTGTTCTCGAGCGGCGACATCGAAAAAGTCAGATGCACGGTTGATGCTCTGTCCGACGGAAACGGACACGAGCTGAACGGCACGGTCTTCGTCGCCTGGCAGATCGACGTAAAAAAGCCTGCCGGGATTGTGCGTTCCAAGGGCTTTACGCCCGATCCGCTCCTCGATCAGGACAACCCGTATCAGGGCGGTTCATTTGACCTTATCGCCAAAAGGGCAAAAACTCTTTACGTGCAGTACGTCACCGACGCAGACACGGTCCCGGGGACCTATACCGGCACGCTCAGGATCGTTCACGGCGGCGAGGAAATGCTCTCCGGAAGCGTCACCGTAAAGGTCCGCGACGTTTATTATGACGAAAAGACCGAGGCGGCCGGGCTTTACCAGTACGGCTTTGCAAGATATGACACCGGAGCCGGCGGCACCGGACCGGATTCCGCCCCGGATATGGACACCGGTCACTATTCACAGTTCGTAGGAATTGAAGTTAACGAGGCCGAGCGGTTCGCTCTCCAGCAGAAATACGCGGATTATCTGCTAGACAACAGAATGAGCCCCTGGCACCTTCCGATAAAAGACGCCCTCCTGAATGAAGATCAGGAGCTTGTCAGTAAGTATATGGACAATCCGCGGCTCTCGTACACCACGATTCCGAACGATTCCGACCTCAAAAAGCAGTACGAGGCGGCGGAAGCCAACGGCTGGCTCGACAAATGCTGCATACTGTATTACGATGAGCCGGATACCCCGGAAAAGTACTCCACAGCAGAGAGCATAGGCAGGCAGTTCCAGGCGAAATTCCCTTCGGACAACATGATCTGCCCGTTCAGCCTCGCTTTTACCAATTCGATCAGGGACATGCAGCCATCGATGATAGAGCGTATGAGCCAGTTCTCGAAACTTCACGCGCCGAACGCGTACACCGTCATGCTCGTCGAGGGCACCTATAATACCCTTATGCAGCTCAAAAAGGAGCGCGGCGACGTTATTCTGTGGTATGAGGCAGGATACGAACCGAACGAATACGTTTACGTTCCGCACATATATACGTCAGTCCCGGGAGTTGAAAAAAGGATCATTTTCTGGCAGCAGTACCTGATGGACATCGACGGATTCCTTTATTATCAGACGACTATGTGGAACCGCGTCGCGGATTTCTGGGACAGAGAATACGAGGACACCGAACACCCGGCGAGGCCCGGCATGGACATAGCAGAGGGCGGCGGCGTGCTCATGTACTGGGACCCCGTGACCGGTGATCCCATCGGCTCGCTCTCACTCGAATCCGTCAGGGATGGTATAGAGGATTTCCAGCTCATGAAAATGGCGGAGAAGATCATCGGCCGCGACGGCGTTATGGAATACGTCAAACGCATAACGACCGGATTGTACGACTATACCCGCGACCCGGACGTCCTCGAACAGGTCAAATGCGAACTCTTCGACGTCGTTGAAGGCGCGGCGAATCAGTAAACCGAATAGTTAAAATCAGTCCCGGCGTTTGTCGCCGGGACTGATTTTACGTTACGTTCAGTTAAACGCCGCGGCGATAACCTCGCCGTCCGGGGGCGAACCGAGGAAGGTCGCCGCGTTTGCGGAAAAGCCCTCGGCGTCGTCGGTCACGTAAAACGTCACCCGTCCGGCGCCGCAGTTCCCGAGATAAGGAGCTATCTCACGCGCCGCTTCCCCTCCCGAGCTGATCACCTCGGTCCCCGGCAGGGCTTTTTTGATTGCGTCGGCAATGATCGGATAGTGAGTACATCCAAGGATAACGGTGTCCGCGCCGAAATCGCGAACGTCAGACAGATACATCTCGCACGTCAGGCGGACAAGCTCCGAATCCTGCGGTATTCCGTTCTCTACAAGCGGCACGAAAAGCGGACAGGCCCGCTGAAAGACCTCGAGCTCCCCGTCGATTCCGTGAAGCGCCTTCTCAAAAGAACGGCTCCTGACCGTGGCTCCGGTCGCGAGGACGGCAATTTTCCCGTTTTTCGTGAGCGACGCGGCGCGCCGGGACGCCGGTGAAATGACCCCGGTCACCGGGAAAGGAAATCCGTCGGTCAGCACGTCGAGCGCGTTTGCCGATACCGTGCCGCAGGCGACAAGTAGCCTCCCGATGCCTTTTCCCATGAGGAACTCGGCGCATTCGCAGGCATATTTTTTTATGGTCTCGGCAGACCGCGTGCCGTACGGGACCCTCGCCGTGTCTCCGAGATAAACTATATCTTCATTCGGAGCGAGCTGACGGAGCGCCTTGAGCGCCGTTAGCCCCCCGAGTCCGCTGTCAAATATTCCGAGCATTTCCGATCACCTGTCCTCGTCTTTTTTTCTTTTTCTCTCGCCGGAAATGAATTTTGCGATCTCACAGACCGTAAATATCAGTACGGGCACGATGAGAACGCCGGGCAGAGCCGCCGCCTGTATCCCGGAAATCCCGAACGCCGCGCCGATACCCGGCACTATGAACGAAACGGCAAAGAACAGAGCGACGAACAGTATCAGGGCAAGATGAGCGCCGTTGAACCTGACGTCTCCGCCGAAATATCCCCTGTCGAGCTTGTATTCAAGAAGCACGGTCAGCTGAGAAACCGCGAAAATCAGGAACGTACAGGTGTAAACCGAAACCGAAGAGATTATTTTGAATCTGACCATCAGATAGATCACGGCGACGGTCAGCGCCGCCCAGAGAACGCCGCAGAAAATCGCCATCGGGTTTTTGCCTATCGGGTGCCGCAGTCTCTCCCTGTCGACGTCGGATTCAAGAAGTCTGTACGACGGCTTTTCAAACGCTATGACTATCAGCGCGAGAAAATCGATTATCAGTCCGCAGAAAAGCACCTGAGGCGGGGTCAGCATGGTAAAGCGGGAAATTACCGACGCGAGGACGATGAATATCTTTGCAAACTGGCTCGACAGCATGTATTTGATCATGCGGTGAAGATTGCGGTATATCGACTTTCCGCATAGGACAGCGTCGACCATCGCGTTGAAACCGCCCGTTCCTGTCTTAAGGTCCGGATCCGAAACTATAACGTCGGAGACGAATTTAAGCGCGTCGCAGCCCGTCTCCCTCGTCTGACTGGAGTTTCTCGCGTTGAGCGCGATTCCGCTGACCTCGACCGTGCCGATCGCGCTGTCGGAGATTGTCACGCTGTGAGAAAAGCCGATATCCGCGTCGCGCATCAGGATAATCTCGTCGAGTTCGGAGCACATAAAGCCGACCTTTTCGCCGTTTTCCTGGAGATATTTCACAAGCTGGCGCTTCTGATATACCGACAGGCCGACGTACACCGAATAAAGGCCCGCGTTTGCCCGGAACAGGGCGTCCTTGCTGCCTTTCAGCTCCGCCGATGTCGCGACCTCGGACGCCGACGTCGCAATACCGAGCGAAGCGGCGAAGCTGAGATTGCTCTCGTCATCTTCGTCGCACAGCATGATCACCTTGATCCCCGCGGCGCGGCAGCGCGAAATGTTCTTCGCCGCGTCGGGAAGCACCGACTCTTTGATGGCTATCATGCCCTCGAGAGTCAGATCGGTCTGGCTGGCCGAAATGCGCGTCAGATTGTTATACGTCGTGTCCTTCGACGCTATCGCGATAACGCGGTAGGACATCTTGGTCAGCTCGCGCGCCGTCGAGACGAGGGACTCCATTTTTTCGTCGTCCATGTCGTAGACCCTGCCGTTTTCGCAGAAATATCTGCATCTCGGAAGGACCTTGACGTATTCTCCCCTGATCGCCGCGACAAAGCCGTTGCCGTACCTTACGAGCGAGGTATCGAAAATCGATTCCCTGCCCCTTGAAATATGCTCGAGGAGCGGATAGTTCTCTTCAAGTTTGACGTTATACTCGCCTATATCGCGCGAGGCGTTGATGATACACTCCTCCTCGGAGGTATTGACGTTGTCGCGCGTCTGGTTTTTTCGGGAAAGGCGGTCGGAGCCGTAAAGCCCCGTCGATAGCAGAGCGTATCTGAGGACCCTCGAGGCGTTTCTCCTGTATCCGTGATCCTCGGGTTTGAAAACGTCATCGTTTGCGTAGACGTATCCGATCTGCGTTTCGCTCGCGCAGAAACCGTGCTTTTTAGGGACGATCAGGCACGTCAGATTTCTGAGAGTATTAAGACGCGACGTCGAGTTGACGAGCGCTCCGCGGTTCACGTCCCCCTTTCTGCTTACCGCGGCGTAAACGCCGCACGCGAGGGAAATATACGCAAACGCGAGATAGAACTCGCTCATCGAGGCGACTGCCGAGGAAACTCCGAGCAGGAAGGTGTCGAAGATGCCTCCCGTCCCCCTGCCGAAAATGACGTCTACGGCCGTCAGAACGAATATCCAGACCGTCATGAAGATGGTCCATTTTTTGCAGAAATCGTTGACCGAGACAAAAACGTCGTCCTGCTCGTCGCGGAAAGGCGGCTTGCCGCCGTTTTTGCGTCTTATCGCCGTGTCGGCACCTATGTCGCAGCATATCGCTTTGCCGGTGCCGTGAGTCACGACGGTCGAGGCGAACGCCATGTTTCTGCGTTCAGACTCGGGTATATCGTGAAAATCGACGAACTTAGCGTCTTTTCTCGACGCGGTGGTCACGCCGGTCACGGCCGCCTCGAGTATCTCGAGTCCGCTGCTTTCGCACAGTCTCGCGTCGCAGGGTATAATGTCGCCCGTCGCTATGAGGAAAACGTCTCCGCGGACCATTTCCCGCTGGTGGATGACCGAGAGCTTTCCGCTCCTTATCACCCTGACGGACGGGAGACCCTGCTCGCTCACGTTTTTGAGAACGCGCTCCGAACGGATGTACGACGCTATGACGATTATATAATACGTCACGAGCACGCCGATCATGACAAAAAGATTTTTACGCTCGTCAAAGACCGCTGCGATGAGCAGCGTGACGAGCATCAGGATCGAGGTGTAATCGAAAATAATGTGCCTCAGATAACCGCCGAATTTGCGGGAGCCGCCGTAAACGTCGTTCTCCCCGTCCTCCGATCTGCGTTTTCTGATCTCCTTTTCGTCGAGCCCGTGCGTGACGTCGGTCTTAAGGGCTACCTCGACCTGCTTTATGCTTTTGTCATACCATTTTTCTGCCATTCAAAGAGCGCCGGTGAGAAAATCAGATTTTCTGAAACGAAAGCGTGCCGTCCTTTACAGTCACGTAAATCCCGGCCACTC
>JAGABQ010000191.1:0-5321 GCA_017614495.1 Clostridia bacterium | reverse complement strand
ATGTTTCAATGATGGGACCGCCTCCCGGAAACGGGACAGACAAACTCAGAGAGCCGAAGCCGAAGAGCGTCAGAGAGGTGCCGGGCTACGTCTGGCGTATAGTCTCGAAGTTCACGTACAGACTCTTCTACATTTTCCGCCTCGTATGGGAGACGCGGCCGTGGATCCTGTTCCTTATGATGTTCACGGCGATAGTGAACGGCGTCCTGCCGGTCATAGCCGCGAAGATCTCGGCGGCACTCATCGACGAGCTCGCGACGGCGTGGCAGACGGCGCAGGCCGGAGGAAAGGTCGCCGGGGGCGTCGTGACGCTCCTCATAGTCCAGGCGGTCTATCAGGTCGTCTCCGGGGTGATAGGACAGGTGTCGTCCACCCTCTCGAGCATCGCCGGAGAGCTCGTCGTCAACCACGTCAACGTCAAGATAATGAAAAAGGCGATGGAGATCGACCTCGCCGACTACGACACTCCGGATTTCTACGAAAAGCTCGAGAACGCGAGCCGCGAGGCGGGACACCGTCCCATCCAGATCCTCCAGGCGAGCTTCAATATCGTCAGCCGCCTCATTTCGATCATAACATTCGTCGTGATCCTCTGGGCGGTCAGCCCCTTCGCGCCCTTCGTCATGGCTGCCTTCGCGATACCCTCGGCGGTCATCACCTTCATATACCGCAAGAAAAACTTCAATTACATGCGCCACCGCTCCAAGGACCGCCGTCAGCTCAACTACTATTCCTCGCTGATGACGAACAAGGACCTCGCCAAGGAGGTCAAGATCTTCAACCTCGGCGGGACGTTCATAGACAGGTACCGCTCGGTCTTTTCGAAATACTTTTCGGGGCTCAAAAAGCTCTTCGTCGCCGAGGGCGTATGGCAGACCCTGACCTCTATCGCCTCGACCTGCGTGATGACGCTGCTATACGTGTTCATCGCCTCGGGGGTCAGCGGCGGAAAATACTCCGTCGGTGATTTTTCGCTCTATTCCGGCGCGCTTATTTCGGTCGCGTCGGGGGTCAGCGCCCTGATCGGCATCTTCGCCTCGATCTACGAGGGGACGCTCTTCATCGACAACCTCATCGTCTTTATGGAGAGAAAGCGCACCGTCGTGCCGGTCTCGGACGGACAGCCGCGCCGGCTGACCCGCCACGTCGCCCACAGATTTGAGCTCAAAGACGTTTCGTTCAGCTATCCCGGGAGCACTAAGCGCGTCATCGACCACGTCAATCTCGTGATAGAAGAGGGCTCGACCGTCGTGCTCGTCGGGCTGAACGGCGCCGGCAAAACGACGCTCATAAAGCTCCTCACGAGACTTTACGACCCGACCGAGGGCGTCATCCTCCTCGACGGCTACGACATCCGCGAGTATGAGGTCGGGGACGTCTACTCGGCATTCGGCATCATTTTCCAGGATTTCGGCAAATACGCGGTCAGCGTGAGGGAGAACATCGTGTTCGGCCAGATCAGCCGGCCGTTCGACGAGGAAAACGTGACCGAGGCCGCGCGGAGGAGCAACTCCGAGGGCTTTATCAGCGCCCTCCCCGGCGGCTACGACACTCCGCTCATGAAGTACTTTGAAACCGACGGCATAGAGCTCTCGATAGGCCAGTGGCAGAAGCTCTCCATCGCCCGCGCGTTCTATTCCGACACCGACATACTGATCCTCGACGAGCCGACCGCCTCCCTCGACGCGATAGCCGAGCAGGAGATATACCGCCAGTTCGACGAGCTCCGCCGCGACCGCACGACGATATTCGTGTCTCACCGGCTCTCGAGCGCCACGACGGCGGACAAGATAGTCGTGCTCGAAAACGGCAAAGTAGTCGAGATCGGCACCCACGCCGAGCTCATGGCGGCGAAAAAGCAGTACTACGAGCTGTTTTCCGCCCAGGCCGAGCGTTATATCGCCTCGGCGGAGGAGGTCCGCGACCGGAGCGGAAAGACGAAATAACGGCATTGACGTTATAATGCATCGGGAGCCGTGCGGGGTTTGATTTGTTCCCCGTCGTCCCGATGCTTTTATTATGCGTTGGATCGCTTGTTTATCCTGTTATGTGACTTTATTGAGTTTTCCCGCCCGAAATCATAAGGATTTTTCTTTTTTGCATCGTATAATATACGGACGGCTCGCGCGCGGGGGATTATGAAAAACGCCCCGCCTCCGACACGTTCAAAGAAATAAACCGTAAACATGTGAAAGGACGGTACAAAACATTGAAATTCAGATATTACTTCGTTTCGGCGATATGCGTCATTCTCATCGCGGCGCTTGCCGGATGCTCGTCGGCTCCGGTTCCGGAAACTCCGGTCAGGGGGGAAGACGGCGTCATCAGGTCAAAAAATACAGTCGGTTACGGCGAAGGGGCTTCTTCGCTGCGGTTCGGCGAACTCGCCGATTGTTCCGACGAAAAATCCTTATCGGGTCCGTCCGAATATTCAGCTCATACGGAACGTAAGCCGGGAATGATGACCGGCGCCGAGCAATACGACGTAAAGGACATCTCCAAATGGCGTTCAATGTTCGTAAAGGATCAAAACGGAGACAACTGGGAAACGTTTGTAAAAAACAGGGGGCTCGACGGAAGGCTCGCGACAGTTGTGTCGGTAGAGTGTGACGGAGAGCCGGTATATAATATCCGCGTGACGCTTTGCAGATCCGACGGAACGGCAATATACGAAGCGAGGACGGATATGTCCGGCGTCGCCGTTCTTTGCTGCCCCGAAAAAGAGTATTCGGGGTCGCTGGATGTAAAAATCGGGGATTCGATCGCACTGAGCGACGTCGACCTGAAGACTTCGGCAGCCTTATCGGCAAGTATCGGCGAAAAGACCGAAGAAGTCGGAAAACTTGACCTTATGCTCATGATCGACACAACGGGATCGATGGGAGACGAGCTTTGGTATCTTCAGGAGGAACTCTCCGACATGGTCAAGAGGATCGCCGGGGAGGACAACGCGCTGTCGGTAAGGACGAGCGTCAATTTCTACCGTGACGAGGGCGACGAGTATGTCGTAAAATATTATGATTTCAGGGACGACGCCGAAGAGGCCGTCAGAATAATCAAAGAGCAGAATGCCGACGGCGGCGGGGACTATCCCGAGGCGGTCCACACCGCGCTCGACAACGCGATAAACGGGCACGTGTGGAGAGACGACGCGGTAAAGCTTTGCTATTTTGTGCTTGACGCTCCGCCTCACGAGGAATCGGAGATACAGGGCATAAACGGAGAAATTTACAAATCGATCGAATCAGCGGCAAAACAGGGCGTCAGGATAATCCCCGTCGCGGCTTCGGGAATAAACGAAGAGACCGAATTTATTTTGCGTTCCTTTGCCGTCATGACGGGCGGAACTTATATATTCATTACCGACGACTCCGGGATCGGTCTGCCTCACGAGACCCCGAAGGTTGACGATTATACCGTCGAGCCGCTCAACGAGTGCATGATAAGGGTCGCCTGCAGATATTGCGGGGTTCGGTATAACGCGCAGCAAAAACAGTAAAATACGGAACCCGCTCCCGGGCGCGGCGACCTTATATCGCCTCGTAGGAGAAAATACGCGATCACGTCGGGAAACAGGAAAACTGACCTTAACAAAGCACAGAGCCGCGTTTTACCGCGGCTCTTTTTGTTACTTCGTCAAAAGTCATTTTATTCCGATATATCGCGACCGTCCGAAAACAGCGAAGCGATTTCCTTCGATATGATGAGTATATCCTCCTCATAATTCGGCTCAGTTTCATCGCATGCTGCGGGATAAACATATGAACACCCCGTCCCGTTGTATAGGAATGAGTATGTCTTCCCCTCCTCAAAAGCTATTGAATTGCCTCGGTTGATCAGCTGCATACCGGCTGTTTCTCCAGAGTCAAATTCAATTGTGAAATCGTCTGTCACGTACAGATCATCAAGCGAATTGAGCTTTTTACCCGTTTTATGAGAAGCGAATCTGAGAAATTCACTTTCGTCGCCGTTTACGAAACCATAGTAGTTATCGGATGTAATGATTATTTCGCTGCCCGGTGAAACGTGAAGTACATTATTGCTTTCATCAACCCTTTCAACATTGAGAACAGCAACGGAACAACCGTCCACGGTCTTGTCTTCCCTGCTCCAGGACAGACGGTATGTGATCTTGTCCACTGTACCAAGCGCAAGAGAAAACGGCCGGTTTGAGTTTTTGAAGTCACTTATGAGTTCACTCAGAGATGAGTAGACTGCCCTGTCGGGCGTGGAATAGATCTCATTTGAATCCGAGTTGCAGCTCGCCAATAATACGGAAGCTGCCAGTACAACGATTAAAAAACAAGTGACAATATTATTTCTTTCCATATCTGTCTAACCTGTCAGATCGGGTTTTCTTTAATAAAACTGCTGAACAGCTTCATGTTATCTTTATTTGCTTCCGGAAGATTCAGATCGATCAGTTTATTATCGTTATCCTCCGCGAAGCAGACCTGCCCAAGGTGGTTGATTCCTTTGTCTGCAATAACAAAAGCGTAATAATCATCAAACGTTAGGATCGCAGTAGAATATTCTTCTATAATGAGATCAAAATTGCGGCTATTAACATACCAGTCAGGCATTCTGTAAGTGCCCGGTATTGCGGTTTTTCCGTCCTTAGTTATTGATCCGGTTTCCTTCATCATCTTCAGAAGTTTTTTTTCGTTTTTGTAATCAGGAAAAATGTTAAGCTTTATTTCGACTTTATCTCCGGTTTTGAGACCGGTCGAATTGTATTTATCACTTATGTTGAGTATTTCACAAGTACATACAGCATACCCGTCCGCCTGAGGATAATCGGAAAAATCAACATACCTAACCTCATAGTAAAACGAAAACTCAAGAGGCTTGATTTTTCCAATGAAACCTTTTTTGTTATCTTCCGAGAAAAAATCTTCGATTGAGTTGTTGCTTGGCTCATTGCTGATTACGACGTCTATTTCTGCCCCGGGTTTAATCCGAAAGGAACCTAGAGATTTATCTGATGAACAACCAAGAAGAGCTGTCATTACGACTACTAGTACAATATTTATGAGTAATGCTTTTCTCATTTTTAGTTCCCCCACTTGTTTTTTAAATTGATTGTGTCATGTATCTTTGGCGTAACGCATATATTTGAACCGGATGGCGCGCCCTGGTTCATAACTGAATTAACAGATGAATCCCCCGGATATCCTCCGCGTCGAGTCGCGCGATCCGTCGTCTACGAAAAGCAGCCGCGAATCGTTCGAGATCTTTTTGTCTTTTATAAGATTTTTCAACTCGTCGAGGAACAGACCCGACGTGGTCGGCAGGACCTTTTCCTCGTTATAGCACGGTAT
>JAGABQ010000190.1:0-2829 GCA_017614495.1 Clostridia bacterium | reverse complement strand
TTCGTCCGGAAGCCTGAATCTCTTCTTTATCTGAAATCCTCCGTAAAAACGTGCTCCCCCGCTCCGACGGTCTCCCGTTTGCCTCCCGGTAAACGGATCTCCGCCTCGCAGTTCACCGGAACGGTCACGGTATAAACGTAGCCGCCGTCCGTCTTTTCCCACCCGCTTTCGATCACTCCGTAAACGCTTGCGTATCGCGCGGAGGCGCGAGTAAAATGCCCGCCCGGACGGGGTTCGATGACAAAACGGTTTTCGCCGTCGAGCCCGATACCGCACATTCGGGCAAACAGCCATTCGACGACCGCGCCTTTGGAATAGTGATTCAGACTTCCGATCCCGTTCTGCGCGCGGTCGCCCTCCCAACTCTCCCAGATCGTCGTCGCGCCGTTTTTCGGCATCGAAAGCCAACCGGGGATCTCTTCGTTTTCAAGCAGCCGGTACGCCGCCTCGACGTCGATCTTTTCAAGAACGCCGAGGATCAGAGGAGTCGAGAGGAATCCCGTCCCGAGCCGCCATCCGTAATTGTCGAGCGCCTTTATGAGTCGTTTCTCGGCAAAAGCCGTCTGTTCATCGGTCAGAAGTCCGAAGGAAAGAGGTCTGACCTGCCGCGCCTGACGGTCCGTGTCGAGAGAAAAGCGCGGAGTTCCCACGAGCGCCTGATAAGCGGCGCGGCATCCGTCGCTGAACGAACGGTAACGCTCTTCGTCGTCGGCGTGACCCGTCTTTCGGGCGATTTCCGCCATCAGACCGAGAACGTACGCGGTGTACGCCGTGGAGACCTCGGGATGAGGCGCGACCATATCACGCCAGTCGTTAGGATGGACGTCTGCGGGTTCCGCCCATTCGCCGTAACTCTGCCCGGAGTTGACGGCGTTTTTTTTCGCCTCTGCCTTCAGCCCGAGGTTCTTCGACATAAAACCGTTTTTACCGATGCGTGAGATCATGAACTCCGCGTATTTTTTCATCCCGTCGTAATACTCTCCGAGAATACGGTCGTCTCCGTATTTGCGGGCGAATCGGTACGGCATTATGATCCCGACGTCCGACCATCCGACCGATCCGTTAAGCGTGTTCATATAGAAATCGACTCCGCCGTATGGCGCGATCTGAGGCAGTTTCCCGTTTTTCTTCTGCCAGTCGAAAACGTCGCGAAGATATTTTTTTGAAAACGCGGCGTAATCGAAGAGAAAACTCGCAGTCCCGAAGAAAATCTGCGCGTCTCCGGTCCATCCGTGACGCTCGCGGGTCGGGCAGTCGGTGGGGACGTCGAGAGAATTCGACTTCGTCGACCACCTCGTCGCCGACACCAGTCTGTCGAGAAGAGGATTTGAACTCTCAAACGAGCCCGTCTCTTCCATATCGGAATATACGGCGATCGACTCGACGTTCTCGGAGGTCAGTTCGACTTCCGTATCAACCTCCGCGTACCGGAAACCGAAGACGGCGAAAGTCGTCTTGTATTCGTTTTTCCCCTCGGCGCAGGTGTAGTCTATCCGCTGCAGAGGAGTCACCTTGTTTTTCATTCGGAGTTCGACGTTTTCGAGCGTAAGATTGCCGTCTCTGTCAAGCATCTCCCCGAAACGCCACCTCATCGTCTGTCCGACGTGAGCGCGAACGGAGAAAGATACGTATCCCGCCAGATTCTGTCCGAAATCGAGCAGTTTCTTCCCGTTCGGCGCGGTCGTGATAACCGGATGAAACCGTTCGTGTTCCGTGACGGGCACGTTGTTTGAAGCGGTCGGCCGTACGCTGTGGGCCGTGACTTTCGTCCGGCCGCCGTAAAGAGGAGTACGGAACGCCTCGACGACCTCGCCGTCCTTGTTGTCGGCGAAGCGGATCGGGCCGTCCGCCGACCACCCCCAGTTTTCGTCTGTCGGGACCGTATCAGAGCTACCGTCTTCATAATACAATTCGAGCTGCGCGAGAAGCTTCGTCTCGGAACCGTACTGATTCGTCCTTCCCCACGCTCCGCACGAGCCGCGATACCATCCGTCGGCGAGTTGTACCGTAATTTCGTTTTCACCGTCCGAAATAAGGTCCGTGACGTCGTACGTCTGATACTGCACGCGCTTGCGGTAATCGGTGTGACCGGGAGCGAGAACGAAATCCCCTACCCTTTTCCCGCCGATCTTCGCCTCGTACAACCCGCACGCGGTGATATACAGACGCGCGCGGACGATGGGCTTTTTGACCTCGAAAACTCTGCGGAAGCAGTCGACCGGATAGCGTTCCCTCTTTTTGACGGAGTAATTCCCGGTGATCCATTTTGCGCGCCACTCAGAAATCCCGACCTCAAAGAACGCCTCTTCCCATCCGCCCGCCTCGCCGTTTTCGTCCCACAGACGGACCCGCCACGCGACGCGCTCGCGATCGCGCAGTTTTTCGGGGTATTCCGCATACATTGACCGGGACGTCACTTTCCCGCTGTCCCACTTGTCCGTTACGATCTGATAAGCGGTCTGCTTTATACCGTCCTCGCAGTTCCACATGAGGCGCGGTTTTTCAAAATCCACGCCTATGGGATCTCTCAGATATTCCGTTCTGAGTCTCGTCGCTTTCATTCTTCGATCTCCGTCCGCTCTTCCGCTTTTTTCTCGTGGCGCGCCTTGATCTCTGCCTGTTCCTTCGGAAGTTTTTTTTCAACGCGGAGGAAGATCAGGATCGCGACAAGCGCGATACCGGTAAATACCTCCAGACCGACGAAAGCGAACGAGATCACCCAGTTGACGCTTCCGGGCTGCGTGAGTCCGACCGTCAGCACGCCGTCCGCGGCGGGTTTCAGACTTTCAAGCGCGACCTGCGGCGTCCATCCGTTCGCCGCGAGCTGCG
>JAGABQ010000189.1:0-5486 GCA_017614495.1 Clostridia bacterium | reverse complement strand
CGAGAGCAGGACCGAGAACAGAACGGTGAGCGCCGTGAAGATCACGCACGCGGGACAGATTATTCTCTGAAAGACGAATTTCAAGGCGGTTCCTTTCGCCCCGCTCACAGCGGGGCACTTTTTATTTTCGAATACCTGCGCGGATATTCCGCGGGGCAGGGGGATATTTTTTTCACGACGACGACGTGTCTCACGATCCCGGGCTCGCCGCCGTTCAGCGGCACGGCAAAGTCGGAGACCGACCCGCCGAGCACCTCCGCCGCGTTTTGAGCGAGGCGGAGCTCCTCCCCGGCGTCCTTTCCCTTGAGGGCGACGAAGACTCCACCGACCCTGACGAAGGGAAGCGCGAGCTCGCAAAGCACGTCGAGCCGCGCAACTGCGCGCGCCGTGACGGAGTCAAATTGTTCTCTGAAACGCGGATCCCGGCCGAGCTCCTCGGCGCGCCCCGTCATGACCGTCAGGTTTCCGAGCCCGAGCTCACGCGACGCGCGGGCGATGAACGCCGTCTTCTTTTCCGTCGCGTCGAGCGCCGTGACGGCGACGTCCTCGCGCATGACGGCGAGCGGCACGGCCGGCAGGCCGGCTCCGCTCCCGATGTCGAGGAGCTTTCCCCGCGGGATGAAGCGCGAGGCGAGGATCGAGTCCGCCGCGTGGAGAACGACGGCCTTCTCTTTGTCGGTTATCGCCGTGAGGTTGGTTTTTCTGTTCTCTTCGAGAAGCAGGTCGAGGTAAAGCGACAGCTTTCCGGCCTGCTCGTCGCCGCATTCCGTTCCGTTTTCCGCGAGCACACGGACGATGCGGTCCTTCACGTTCCTTCCCTCATCTGGTGCAGGTCGGACTGGAGCAGATAGAGCCGCTTGTATTCGCCGTCTGCGGCGAAGAGCTCGGTGTGGCTGCCCTGTTCTATGATCCTGCCGCCGGACATCAGGTATATGACGTCGGCGGAGCGTATCGTCGAGAGCCGGTGGGCGACGACGATCGTCGTGCCTATCGTGCGGATCTTCTGGAGCGAATCCTGTATGAGCGCCTCGGTCTCGGTGTCGATATTGGCGGTCGCCTCGTCGAGTATCATGACCGAGGGGCGGTGGATTATCGTGCGGGCGAAGCTGAGGAGCTGACGCTGACCGGCGGAGAAGTTGTTTCCGCGCTCCCTGACCTCGTCGTCGAGGCCGTTTTTGAGCTTTTCGATGAAGGCGTCGGCGTTGACGTACCGGCAGACCTCGTTTATCTCGTCGTCCGAAAAGCCCTCTTCGCGGAGCGCGATGTTGCTCCTGACGGTCCCGGAGAACAGGAACACGTCCTGGAGCATCTGGCCGATATGCCGGCGGAGGGAGGATATCTTTATCTTTCTGATGTCCGTCCCGTCGATGAGTATCTCGCCCTTCTGTATGTCGTAGTTGCGGCATATCAGCGATAGGATGGTCGATTTTCCCGCGCCGGTCGCTCCGACGAAGGCGGCGGTCTGACCCGGAAGGATGTGGAACGACACGCCCTTCAGGACCGGCTCGCCGGGCTTGTATTCGAACCAAACGTCGCGGAACTCGATGTCTCCCCTGACGTCCGAAAGCTCAATCGCGCCGAGCGCGTCGGTGATCTCGGGCTCGGTGTCGAGGACGGCGAATATCTTCTCGGCCGAGGCAAAGGCGGACTGAAGTCTGTGGAACTGCTCCGCTATGTTCTGAATCGGGTTGAAGAACTTGTTCAGATACATATAGAAGGTCACGACGACGGACGAGTCTATCGCGTATCCGAGCAGCTCGGCGCCCCTGACCCTGAGGAGCGACGCGACGAAGAACAGCACGAGCACCGAGCACATGTAGAGCATGTAAACGAC
This sequence comes from Clostridia bacterium, assembly GCA_017614495.1. Taxonomy (GTDB): domain Bacteria; phylum Bacillota; class Clostridia; order Oscillospirales; family CAG-272; genus Colimorpha_A. Next base: position 3,652 of record JAGABQ010000189.1, on the reverse strand, counting down.
GGGCCTGAATATGCCGAACACCAGGATCTGGCGCTGCTTGGCCTTTTTAAGCGCGACGTTGCGCTCCCTGAACTCGGCGAGTTTGCGCTCCTCGCGGTTGAATATCTGGGTTATCTTTATGCCCGAGAGGTTTTCGGACAGGAAGACGTTGACGTCCGTCGTGCGGTCCTTCACCATGCGGTGCGCCATACGGGAAAACCGCCTGAATATCACGGTAAAGAGCACGACGAAGGGCACGAAGCACATCACGACGAGGGTCATCGCCGGGTTGATTATCACCATCGCGGTGAAGACGCCGACGAGCATGAAGACGTTCTTCACGAGGTTGACGAGTATGTTCGTGAACATTATAGAGACCGAGTTCGTGTCGTAAACCGTTCTCGTGACGAGGGTGCCGACCGGTATCTTCGTCAGCTGGGCGTGAGAGAGACTCTCGATCCTGCGGAAAACGTCCTCCCTCAGCTCGGAGATTATCTTCTGACCGGTCTTCTGCAGGATCACGGCCTGGACGTACACGCTGACGACCGAAACGATGAGCACAGACGCGAAGGCGGCGACGCGGAGCTCGAGCTCCTTCACCGTGAAGGTCCCTGTGACGAGCTTTTCGATCTGCCCGATGAAGTACGGGGATATAACGTCGTAAGCTATCGAGAAGAGCATTATGATAAGCACGAGGACAAAGCTCCAGGCGTGCTTTTTCGCGTAGCCGAGGAGGCGCTTTATGATCACGGCGTCGCTGACGTTCCTGTCAAAGCCCATCGCCTCTTTCTTGTTTTTGACGGAGGCGTAGGCGATTATGAAAGCGACCGACAGGGCGGCGACGACCGCCCCGACGAATATCAGAGGGTAAAAGTCACGCATTTCCCGCCACCCTTTCCTGCTCCTCGAGTTGCTGAAGCTCGACCGTGCGGCGGTATTCCGGGCAGTTTTCGATAAGCTCCCCGTGCGTGCCGGACATGAGCACGCGCCCGTTTTCCATGAAAATTATCCTGTCCATCTGCTCAACGGTCGAGACGCGGTGGGCGATCAGTATAGTCGTGCACCCGCGGCGCCGCTGACGGAGATTTTCTATTATCCTGCGCTCGGTCACGGTGTCGACCGCCGAAACCGAGTCATCGAGGATGAGTATTTTCGCGTTTTTGAGTATCGCGCGGGCGATCGAGATGCGCTGCTTCTGTCCGCCTGAGACCGTCACGCCGCGCTCGCCGAGAACGGTGTCGTATCCGTCGTTGAACTCCGAGATGTTGCAGTCTATGTCAGCGGCGACCGCCGCGTCGGCGACGTCGCCGTCGGAGACGGTGTCGGACGAGAAGGCGATGTTGCCCTTTATCGTGTCGGAGAACAGGAAATTGTCCTGAGGCACGTAGGCGCAGGCGTCGCGCACCTCTTTTATCGGCAGGCCGTTCACGTCCCTGCCGTCGATGAAGAGCGTCCCGTCGGGGACGTTGTAGGTCCTGAGGATGAGATCCGTGAGCGTCGTTTTGCCCGAGCCGGTGCGGCCGATTATGCCGACGTTTTCGCCGGCGCGTATCGTCACGCTGACGTCGGTGAGCGAATCGCGGGCGGCGCCGGGATATCTGAACGTCAGATTGCGGAACTCTATCTCGCCCCTGACCTCGCCGCCGAAGGGCTCGACGTCCGGCCTGTCGGCGACGTCCGGCTCGGTGTCGAGCAGTTCGCTTACGCGTTTGAGCGAGGCGCGGCCCTGAGAGGTCATGTCGACGAGCTCCGACACCGCCATTATCGGCCATATCATCGCCGTGAAGTATCCGATGAACTCTACGAGCCGTCCGGCGTCGAAAGCGCCCGTATATACTAGATATCCGCCGTAGCCGAGTATCACGCAAACGACGGACTCGGCGAAGAACATCACCATGACGTTGAAGAGCGTCGAGATCTTTACGTATTCGACGTTGGCCTTTTCGTTGTTTTTGTTAAGACGGCTGTACGCGGAGAGCTCTTTGGCTTCCTTTACGAACGCCTTTATGACCGCGATCCCTGAATAGCTTTCCTGCGCGAAATCCGAGAGGGAGGAGAACGCCGCCTGTCTCTCGTCCCATTTTTCGGTCAGCTTTTTGCCGACGAGTATCGAGAGGACGATGAGTATCGCCATCGGTATCATGGCAAAGCCCGTCATGACGGGGTCCATGCGGAACATCTTGAAAAACGCCGAGCCGCCGAGGAAGAGCGCGTCGCACAGCACGAGGAGCCCCCCGCCGAAGCAGTCCTGTATCGTTTCGAGGTCGTTCGTGTAGAACGACATCAGGTTGCCGACCTTGTTGACGTTGTAATACTGCTGGGAAAGGTCCTTGCACTTGTCGAACATCTCGTCCCTTATCGAGGTCTCGACGGAGATCGCCGAGCCGAAGAAGCAGATTCTCCAGAGGAACCGCCCGACGACGAGCAGAAGAATGACGACGATGAGAGGGAAACATATCTCCCTCAGCACGAAATCCATGTCAAATACGACGGCGGCCCCGTCCATGAGGTTGCTGCCGTCGTTTATGCCGTTTATTATCAGTCTGTAAAACTCCGGCACCTTGAGCTGCGCGAGGTCGACGACGACGAGCGACAGCACCCCGAGCAGCAGCACGGGGAGGTGACGTAGATAGTATTTATTTATGTGCTTTCCGAATATCAAACCGGTTTACCGAAAAAATCCCGCCCCGCCCGGCAAGGCGCCGGCCGGGGTCGATATGCCTGTCGGAAAGACGGAGAGGGTTATCTGCCGCCGTTCCTTTCTTTTGCGTTGACGCGGGATATGAGTATCGCCGCGACGACCACGACGAGCACGGAGGCGAGGACTCCGAGGCCGATGATTACGACGGTCCTCAGCGGGACGGTCGGCTCCTCTGCCTTGCTGCCGCCGTTTCCGGTGCCCGGGGACGTCGTCTGCGCGCCGCCCTGCTGGCCGCCCTGCGTCTGTTCCTGAGTACCGCCCTGGTTTTCCGACGACTGCGCGGCCTTTTCGTAGGTCACGGGGATGAGGTCGGAATAAACGGGCTGCGAGAGGCCTCCCGCCCTGTTGTTCCACACCGCGACGGCGTAATAGACCGTGCCTTCCTCCTGCGGGACCGTTATGAAATAATTGCTTTCGCTCGTGTTTTTCTCGTCGTCGAATATCGCCTTTATCGTCGATATGTCGTTAACGTTCGTGCTGTACCACTGATAGGTGAGCGTTCCGCCGTCCGTCGAGTGTGCTCCCACCGAGAGGGTGACGGGAGTGCCGAGCTTTTCGGTGACCCCCGGGCTGAGCGAGTCGATCAGCGGTATGGCGGGCGCGCCCTCGACCTCAACGTCGAAGTACGTCGTGAGCCCCTCGTAGATGAGGGTTATCCTGTTGGTGCCGAACTTTGTGAGCGTGGTGGGGCTGACTCCCATACCCTTGCCGTCTTTAATGTCCTGGAATCCGAGATCGGTGTAGTATCTTACGACAAGCCCCTTGAGCGAGAGAGTATCACCGAGGAAATAGCTCGTTTTTTTCGGCAGGGAGGTGATCTCAAGCCCCACACTCTGCTCGGACTGTTCTCCGCCGCCCGCCTTCACCCTGACGTGGATCGGGGAGGAATACGATATCGACGTATCCTTGCCGTTGAGACTTTCCAGTTCCACCGCGAAGACGTAATAATAGTCGCCGGGGGAGTTCTTTTTG
>JAGABQ010000188.1:0-2517 GCA_017614495.1 Clostridia bacterium | reverse complement strand
CACCTCAAAAACGATAAGGGTATCGCTCTTCTTGCCGTCAGGAAAGACGGCGGAAACCTTGCTTTTCTTTCGGAGGAGATGCAGAGCGACGCCAACGTTATCGAAGCGTCCCTGGGCGGGAATCTGTATAATCTGCGTTACGCTCCGGAGAAGGTGCGGGATAATAAAGAAATAGCCGTAAAAGCCCTTTCAAAGTACGGGCAGCTGCTCGAATTCGTCTCTGAACGCCTTCGCGCCGACGGGGACGCCGTGACCGCCGCCGTCGGTTCTTCCTGGAACGCGCTCGGATTTGCCTCGGAAGATCTGCGGGACGACCGCGACACGGTGCTTGCCGCCGTGAGGCATAACGGATACGCGCTGCAGTTCGCGTCCGACAGACTGAAGGACGACAAAGAGATCGTTCTGACGGCGATAGAAACCTACGAAGGCAACGTGCTCTGTTACGCGTCGGAACGGCTGAGAGACGACAAAGAAACGGTTCTTGCCGCGGTGCGCAGAAGCGAATACCCGATCGGCAGCGCGTCGGAGCGGTTGAGGCACGACCCCGACGTGATCCGCGCCGTGCTCGACGCATTTCCGGGGCAGTTTGAAAATCTGCCCGAGGATGTTCAAGAGGACCTTGACGTTATTCTTTTCGGGCTTGAAAGCGTCGTAAAACACCTGCCCGACCCGGAAAACTACAGTTTTTTCGAAGACTCGACAAGCGAATACTACGCGGATTACGATCAGGCGGAGGAGGATTTTCTTGACATACTTGAGTCTATACCGCGTGAGGTCCTGAGAGAAGACTCCGAGCTTAACGACAGAGTCTGCCGGCTTGCCGTCGAGATGGATAACGCGTATTATGAGGGAGAATATCCGTATCAGGATGTCAGCTGCCGGATCGTCAGCATGGTCGGGGACCTCTACGAAGAAAAAGACATACCGCTCAGACCGGTCCTGAAAGAAAAGCTTTACGCGCTTCGTAAAAAAGAAAGCGAAAAAAAAGAAGCAGAGTACGTGCATCTCGATACCGGGGACAGACTTTTTTATCAAAACCTCGATCTGTATGAAAGGATTGTCGGCAGGTCGGTCACGGCGGAAAACGGAAAGGAGCGGGAAAGAGAGTATCTGCAGCCGGACGGCGGATTTGTTAAAAACTGTATGCTGTCATTCGTCATGGATCTCGTTTACGCTCAGCAGGGACTTTACCACGACAGCGAACTCTGGGAAGACGACGTTTACGAGGTCGATCTCGATAAGGCGTATGAAGAGATCCGCTCGCGGCTGTCACCTGAAATAAAAGTGGTGCGAAATGCCTGTGAGTATTATTACTCGGAAAACGTTACCGTGGACGTGACCGGCGATATTCATCTCATACTCGTCAGGACCGTTCCGCTGAAAATCATCGAGATATGGGTGAACAAACACGACTCCGAGCATGAGCACGGCAAGTGGCTCGCTCCGGACAGGCTCGGCGAATTCTGCGATATGGTCGAGCATATCGTCAGCGTATACGGAACGTACGAAAAGATCGCCGAACAGCGTGCCGCAAAGCTGAGAGAAAAGTTCGGGCTGTAAGACAACGACCCGACACAAAAGGAAAGATCAGGACGGACCGGGATCCGTTGAGGTTATTATATGATCTGTAAAGTTGACAAAGGCACGGAGCTTGCGGATAAGCTTTTGAGGTACGTTGAAAACTGCTCCTGGACCGAGGTGAAAGACCATATCGCCGGGATGATCCGCTCCTGGGATTTTTCGGACTGGGAAACGATGATCGTCATGATCATTGACGGAAAGATCGTCGGTATGGCGTCCGTGATGAAAACGGATTATTATCCGCTGCCCGGCGTCTGCCCGTGGGTGTCCTGCATTTTCGTCTCGGAGGAATACCGCGGACACGAGTATAGTAAAGACCTGATCGCATATGCGAACCGGTATCTGAAAGAGAACGGATTCGGCAAAAGCTATATCCCCGCCGGTTTTTTCGGGCTGTACGAGCGATACGGCTACACGTATCTTAAGGATATCGTCAATTACGGCGGCGGGTCGGACCACTTGTTCGTAAAGTATTTCTAAAAAAACAGATCCCGGCAAAACGGATTAACATTTGAGGGGTGATCGGCATGAAACGGAAAACGGCAAAAGAGATCCTTACGGCTTCTTTTCAGGAGCTTGCGGCGACAAAAAGCATCGACAAGATCACAATAAAGGAGATCGCGGACAACTGCGGATATTCTCCGGCGACGTTCTACCGGAATTTCAGGGATAAATACGATCTTATCGCGTAGGAGCACGCGAGGGCCGTCGCAGAGATCGTCGAACAGCGGGCAGCAAAGCTGAGAGAAAAGTTCGGGCTGTATAACAACGACCCGACACATAAGTAAAGATAAAGACAAATCGGGATTTGTGAGGAACAGATATGAAAACAATATATCTGATCGGCGGTACAATGGGCGTCGGTAAAACGACGGTAAGTCAGCAGCTGAAAAAGGAGTTGCCGAACAGTGTTTTTCTTGACGGCGATTGGTGTTG
>JAGABQ010000187.1:0-7121 GCA_017614495.1 Clostridia bacterium | reverse complement strand
TGCCCTGCGAGGATATCGCTCTCGAAAGCACGGTCGTCGCGTCGAGGTGGGCAAACGTTGTCGCGGGCGCCGGGTCGGTCAGGTCGTCTGCGGGACCGTAGACCGCCTGGACCGACGTGATCGATCCGCGATGCGTTGACGTTATCCTTTCCTGAAGCGCGCCCATCTCGGTCGCGAGAGTCGGCTGGTATCCGACGGCTGACGGCATCCGCCCGAGAAGCGCCGATACCTCCGAGCCCGCCTGGGTGAATCTGAAAATGTTGTCGATGAAGAGCAGGACGTCCTGTCCCTCTCTGTCGCGGAAATACTCCGCCATGGTGAGGCCGGTGAGCCCTACGCGCATCCTCGCGCCCGGCGGCTCGTTCATCTGTCCGTAAACGAGGGCCGTTTTTGAGAGAACGCCGGAATCCTTCATTTCGGTGTAAAGGTCGTTCCCCTCGCGGGTACGCTCACCCACGCCGGTAAAGACCGAAATGCCGCCGTGCTCAGTCGCTATGTTGTTGATCAGTTCCATTATGAGGACGGTCTTGCCGACCCCGGCGCCGCCGAAAAGGCCGATCTTGCCGCCCTTTGCGTACGGGCAGATGAGGTCGATGACCTTGATGCCCGTTTCAAGTATCTCGGCGTTGGGGACCTGCTCGTCGTACGACGGCGGCTGGCGGTGTATCTCCCATTTCTCGCAGTCGACGGGATCCGGCTGCTCGTCGACCGCCTCTCCGAGGACGTTGAATATCCTTCCGAGAGTCTTTTCGCCGACCGGGACCTTTATCGGGGAGCCGGTATCGGCGACGTCCGTTCCGCGGACAAGCCCGTCGGTGCTGCTCATCGCTATACAGCGCACGACGTTGTCACCGAGATGCTGAGCGACCTCAACGACGAGCTTTTTCCCGTCCGAACGCATTATTTCGAGCGCGTTTTGCAGAGACGGGAGATTTCCTTCGGAAAATCTGACGTCGACGACGGGTCCCATGACCTGTATTATTTTTCCGACGTTTTGTGTCTGTGTCATTAGATCCTCATTCTCCGGCGTTCGCGCCGGCGACGATTTCGGTTATTTCCTGTGTGATGGCGTTCTGACGCGCTCTGTTGTAGGTCAGCTCGAGCTGATCTATCATTTCCGAGGCGTTGTCGCTCGCAGAGTCCATCGCGTTGCGCCTGGCGTACTGTTCGGCGGCAAAGCTTTCGCTTATCGCTGAGTTCAGCCGCCCGGTCAGATACATGGGAACGGCGCGCTCGAGCACCTGAGTCACTCCGGGTTCGAACTCCGTCACGCCGCCCTTTTTCTCCGGCGGCTCGAGCGGGAGGAGTTTTGCCGAGACCGGCGTCTGTGTGATGATATTGTCGAGCCGGGTATATACGACGAACGCCCCGGAGATCTCGCCGTTTTTCATCATTCCGGCGATCTTTTCGGCTATTCCGGAGATGGTCTCGCGGTCGGGCTTTTCGGAGTTCGGGCAGGTCACGTCGGCCCTGAAAAGGCCTTCTTTTCTGCTTATCATGTCGCAGGCGCGTTTTCCGACGGCCGACACGTACGATCCCTCGGGGACTGACGCCTCCACGAGGCGGTTGATATTCCCGTTGAATCCGCCGGCAAGACCGCGGTCGGCCTCGATAACGACGTAGTACGCGGGGGCGTCGGGATTGACAGGCGTCACGTACGGAGAGCCCGAAACGTCGGGCGTGACGGCGCGGAAGAGCACCTCGCATACCGCCTCGGCAAACGACGCGGCGGTTTTCCGCGCCGCCTCGGCGCGGGCGATCTTGGACGAGGCGACGAGCTTCATGGCGCGGGTGATATGAAGGGTGTTGCCGACGCTCTTTATTCGGTTTTTGATATGCTTCATATCGGCTCCCATGTCCGTTCGCCTCCTTCTGTTCTTATGTTTATTCTTCGGTGAATTTCAGCGTGTAGGTGTGTATCGCTCCGACGAGCTCCGACTCGTCCGCGTCGGTCCACGAACCGTTCTCGAGCCGGTCGAGGAGTTCGCCGTTGCGCTTTTCAAGATGCCGGTACAGACCGGCCTCGTATTCTTTTATCCTCTCGACCGGTACTGGCGCGAGATAGTTGTTGACCGCCGCGTAGATTATGGCTATCTGACATCCTATGCGGACGGGCGAGCTCTTGTCCTGCTTGAGGATCTCGACGATCCTCTCGCCCTGGGCGAGACGCGACTTGGTGTCTGCGTCGAGGTCGGAGCCGAACTGCGCGAAGCTCTGGAGCTCCCTGTACTGGGAATAGATCAGCTTGAGCGGTCCCGAGACCTTTTTCATCGCTTTGATCTGCGCGGAGCCGCCGACGCGGCTGACGGATATTCCGGGGTTGACCGCCGGCATTATACCGCTGTGGAACAGCTCGGATTCGAGATAAATCTGGCCGTCGGTTATGGATATGACGTTTGTAGGAATATACGCCGAGACGTCGCCCGCCTGCGTTTCTATTATGGGGAGCGCGGTTATGCTTCCTCCGCCGTATTCCGGCGCGATCCTCGCAGCGCGTTCGAGAAGTCTCGAATGGAGATAGAAGACGTCTCCCGGATACGCCTCGCGTCCCGGCGGCCTTCTTATAAGCAGAGACAGAGCACGGTACGCGACGGCGTGCTTGCTCAGGTCGTCGTAGACGATGAGGACGTCCCTGCCTTTTGACATGAAATATTCAGCAATCGCGCAGCCGGTATAGGGCGCAATATACTGCAGAGGCGCGGTTTCGCTCGCTGACGCCGAGACCACGACGGTATAGGAGAGCGCGTCGGCTTTTCGGAGCGTCTCCGTCACCTGGGCGACGGTGGAGTTCTTTTGTCCGATAGCGACGTAAACGCACAGCACGTCGGTGTCGCGCTGATTGATTATCGTGTCGACGGCGATAGAGGTTTTTCCCGTCTGGCGGTCGCCGATTATCAGCTCGCGCTGGCCTCTGCCTATCGGGATCATGCTGTCTATCGCCTTGATCCCGGTCACGAGCGGCACGTTTACCGATTTTCTTTTGATTATTCCCGGCGCTATGGCCTCTATCGGGCGGCGCTCGGTCGTGAAGATCATGCCCTCGCCGTCTATCGGCTCGCCGAGCGCGTTGACGACTCTCCCGAGCATCGCCTCGCCGACCGGCACGGAAACGACCTTTCCGGTGCGGCGCACGACGGTGCCCTCTTTTATGTCCGAACGGTTGGAGAGGATGGCGATGGAGACGGAATCCTCCTCGAGGTTCTGAGCCATTCCGAGGTCGCCGCCTTCAAATTCGAGAAGCTCGCTCGCCATGCAGTTGTCAAGCCCGTGAGCGCGGGCTATGCCGTCGCCGACGAGGATGACGATGCCGACCTCGGCCTCGTCCGTCTTCGTCTCAAAATGCTTTATTTCGGCTTTTATGATCTTGCTTATTTCGCTTGGATTGAGGTTCATTTCTTTTTCCGCCTGTTCAGATGACAGTCTGTTTCAGGAGTCTTTCAATGCCGTCTATTTTGCGGCGGACGGTGTTGTCCGCCATATTGTCGCCTACCGTGACCTTGAGACCGCCGATAAGCGCCGGGTCGACGGAGAGACGCATCTCGACGTTGCCGCCGAATTTGCTCTCGAGCGCCCGGTGAAGCCGGTTTTTCTGATCTTCGCTGAGCGGGACCGCGGACACCACCTCGGCGACCGCTATCCCCGAATATCTGTACCACAGATCGATGTAACCGGAAAGTATTTCTTTGATCGAGCCGATCCTGCCGTTTTTTACCGTGAGTCTGATGAGATTCATAAGATACGGATGGATCCTTCCCCCGAATATCCTGTCGGCGGACTCCTGCCGCTCGGACTTTGAGATCACGGGGTCGGAAAGCAGCCGTACGAGTTCCGGATGGCCGTCGAACAAAGCTTTAAGCTCCCGCACCTCGCCGAGTATCTCGGGATCGAGGTTTTCCTCACGTGAAAGGGAATAGAGCGCGGAGGCGTATTCCTGCGCGAACCCGGGCATCAGCTTTCACCCTTTCCGTCGTTCATGTCGTTTATGAAACTGTCGATCAGCGCGCGGTGATCCGCCTCGTTTATCTCCCTGCCGACGATCTTTTCGGCGAGCTCAACGGAGAGCGACGAGATTTCGTCCTTTATCTCGTTGGCGGCGCGGCGCTTGTCGAGCGCTATGTTCTCGTCGGAGCGGCGCAGAGCCTCCGCGGCGCGTTCGTTCGCGTCGCGGATGATTTCCGAGCTGATACCGTCGGCCTTTGCCCTCGCTTTGTCGATTATCTCGGCGGCCTCCTGTTCGGCGTCGCCGAGCTTTGCTTCATACCGTTCCTTGTCCTGCTCCGCTTTTTTCTTCGCCTCGCCGGCCTCGTCGTAGGTCTTGTCGATCTCGCTGCGGCGGCGGTCAAAGAACTTTTCGATTCTGCCGAAAAGGAACTTTTTGAATATGAAATATATAATGACAAGGTTGCAGAGGGAAATAAGTATGCTCCATATATTTACGGAGATTATTTCAAGATTCTGACCCGGCATAAAAAGCCCCTTTCGGTGGTTTTATCAGTGAGAGAGCGCCTTTACGGCTTCGGTAAAGATGTTTACGAACTGTCTCGGAGCGACGAAAATGAGGAGGATGGCTATGACGAGCGCGTAGAGACCCGTAGTTTCGGTCATAGCGCAGCCCATGATAAGGGTGCTCGTGACCTCGCTCTTCGCCTCGGGCTGACGCCCTATCGCCGCGCACGCCTGACCGGCGGCGTAGCCCTCGCCGATGCCGGGGCCGAGCGCCGCGAACATCGCTATTCCCGCGCCTACGGCGCAGCATCCGAGTATGATTGCAATTGCCAGATGCATGATATGTTCCTGACCTTTCTTTTTCAGGCAGACGCCTTTTTCTTTTCTGCGAGGCGGGCGCGTTTTTTCGCCATTCTCGCTTCATATTTTTCTTCCGGGAAGCCGTTCGTCACGTACATCATCGTCAGCAGGGCGAAGATAAACGCCTGGATAAGTCCGCTGAATATGTCGAAATACAGCGACAGGACGGCGGGTATGCCTACGCGAAAAATTGGTATCTGTGACAGCATCCCCGGGAGTTTTCCGAGGACAAGGTGCGACAGACCTCCGAGCGCGGAGGCGAGGAGCGTCGATATGACGCCCCCGGACATCACGTTTCCGTAATGACGAAGCGACATCGAGACGGGAGTTGCGAATTCGCTTATGACGTTCATCGGCGTGAACAGCACGACTGGCTCGGTAAAGCCCTTCAGGTAGTTGCCGACGCCGCCCTTCAGCTTGTAATGGGTTATGAGGGCGAAGCACACGATAGCCCAGCCGCCAATGATGCTGAGGTCGGAGGTCGGCGCGTACAGACCGAGCAGACTCGAGAGACTCGAAAAGCCCGAGATCCCCATGACCGCCGCGATGAACGGGGCAAAACCTGCAAACCGCTCTCCCATGTTGTCCCTGACGAGGCCGCCGCATTTCTCGACTATCCATTCGGCGAGGAGCTGACGCCTCGACGGCTCTCTCACGGAGAGCTTTCTCGTGAGAAACAGGCAGAGGAAAAACAGGCAGATCACGACCGCTGCCGATACGGCCGTCGCCTCGGTGAGGTACAGCGGCTGGAGCGGCATATCTATGACCGCGTAGATCCTCGCGCCGCTGATCTCTATCCCGTCGGGCGGGACGTCCGTCATGACCTTGAGCGCCATACATCCGGCGAAGGGAAGTATCATCCCGAGGATGAGGAGGACGTCGATAAACACGTCGGAAAACCTTTTATTCTGTTTTGTCTCCGTTTTCTCCGCCCCCTTTCGCCTCTTTTTTCAGCATGAGCTGTCTTATTATTATCGTTATCCTGGGGAACAGCAGCGGCAGGAGGGCGGCTATCGGATTGCAGCCGAGAAGACCGATGGAAACGCCGAGCAGGGCAAAGGCGAGAAGGAGCCGCAGGCCCATCGAGGCGTTCATCATGGTTTTCCGTTTTTTGTCGTCGTCATACCTTACCGATCTCTGTACCGTGAGGCACATGAGAAAAAAGTTGAGAAGCGACACGGCGAAGCCGATCATCCCCCCGGCGAGGACGCTGAGATCGAATCTTCCGAGCGCAAGAAAGACCGCGAACATTATCGCGGTCATTACCGCCTCCGCTCCGGCGAGGAACAGAGTCTCTTTTTTTACTGCGGGATCAAGCTCGAACATCGCAAATCCTCAGGATAATAATCACCCTATATTATACCACTATAAGGCGCGCCGGTCAATACTGCGGGGCAAAAAAACCGGATCGCCGCGCTCTTTCGCCACCCGGCGCAAAAAAATATTCTGTTCGAAAAAATTTTTTTCAAAAATCATAAGGAAAAGTGTCTCCGCCGTACGTATAATATATAGGGGCTGTGAAATCACCCCCCAAAAACACAAGGGAGAAAATAAAATGGCCGGAAAAATCATTAAAAAATGCCTTGCGGTCCTCCTTCTCGTCGTGATCGCTTTATTATCCGTATCCTCTGTCGAAAAGGAAGATGAGCAGATTGTGATGGTCGGGGTAGTAGTTGACCGCGTTTCGACGACGTTTGAAGAAGAAATTGCCTGTTCGACACATATCGTAAGCGCCGTTTTTACCGGCGAAGTAATGTATTCGCCAAGCGGGTTTTATACGGCTCTTTTCTTCAGACCGGTGGAAGTGATAAAAGGTCGGCTTGAAGAAGATACGATTGCGGTTTATATAGTGAACGAAGGTTTTTATGAGCTGCCCGCCGTTAGAGGGACGGTCATCAAAGAAAATCTGTCTCACGGTTATCGTGCTGATCAGGAATATCTTCTTATTCTTGAGAAGCACAGTTTGGTTTTCTATGATTTTGACAGATACGTCCCTATTGGTGGTAATGCATTAATCCCCAAAATTCTGACAAAAAGGTATGGTGATGAAACAGAGATAAAAACAGAAGAGAGCAGTGCCTTCCGTTATTATGTCGAGGAACTGATACCGGAACTTGTAAAGAATGATACTTCCGAAAAAATCGATCACAAAGGAGTTGATTTTATTAAATCGGATTCTCTTAACGACATCGTACCGCAGAGCGATTATATTTTCCGGGTGACCGTTCTTGACAAAAAGGGAGACTACCCCGACGCAAATAATTCAGGATATAACTGCAGGGTCGATGAGCAGATAAAAGGGAGTACAACCGAGA
>JAGABQ010000186.1:0-4011 GCA_017614495.1 Clostridia bacterium | reverse complement strand
TAAAGGTCATTTCGGGAGATAACCCGATAACCGTCGCCCGAGCGGCGGAGGAGGCGGGTATACCCGATTCCGACAAATTTATCGACGCGACCTCGCTGACCACCAAGGAAAAGATAGCCGACGCCATGGAACAGTACACCGTGTTCGGCCGCGTGACGCCGGATCAGAAGCGCGATTTCGTCAAAGCGCTCAAGAAAGCCGGTCACACCGTCGCGATGACGGGCGACGGCGTGAACGACGTGCTCGCTCTCAAAGACGCCGACTGCTCGATCGCGATGGCGTCGGGCAGCGACGCGGCCTCGAACGTTTCTGATCTTGTTCTGCTCGACTCAAATTTCGCGTCAATGCCTCACGTCGTTGCCGAAGGCAGACGCGTAATCAACAATATCGAGCGCTCGGCCGCCCTGTTTATCGTCAAGAACATCTTCTCGTTCTTCATGACGATAATCGCCCTCATTTCGATGTCTCTCTACCCCTTCAAGCCGTCTCAGCTTTCGCTCGTCTCGGCGGCTATGATAGGCATACCGTCGTTTATACTCGCTCTCGAGCCGAACACCAACCTGGTCAAAGGAAAGTTCATGAGAAACGTTCTCATGCGCGCCTTCCCCTTCGCCATTACGGCGATAATTATGGTATGCTGGGAGATGCTGTTCGCGAGCGCATTCAGCAGTTCGATTAGCTCTCAGCTCTCGTCGACGATCGCGTTCTTCATATATACGGTCATATCGTATATCATGCTGTTCCACACCTGCCGGCCGATGACGCTGATTCACAAGATCCTGTTCGTGGCTATGGGTCTCTTCGTCGCCGTCGCCGTCCTTCTGATACCCGATTTCTTTGCGCTCGTCCCGCTATCCGCGGGCGGCCTGCTGATCCTGTTCACCCTGACCGTGATAAGCGTTCCGCTTTCATATCTCTTAAGAAGGATCTTCAGCAACCTCGGCAAATGGCGCGATAAATTCAGAGACTACGTCAAAAAAGACCTGGAGCAGGCAAATCCGACCGATATGGAGGACGACGATATATGAGACCTTACGACGTTATCAGAAAGAAAAGAGACGGGCTCGAGCTCTCGCGCGAGGAGATCAACTTCTTCGTGAACGGATACACAGCCGGAGAAATACCGGATTATCAGGCGTCCGCCCTCCTTATGGCGATATTCCTTAAAGGAATGACGGCCGCCGAGACGCTCTGCCTCACCGAGGCGATACGCGATTCGGGCACACGTCCGGATTTCAGCGGTATAAAAGGCATAAGAGTCGACAAGCACTCGACGGGCGGTGTCGGCGACAAGACCAGTCTCGTTGTCGGGCCTATCGTCGCCGCCTGCGGCATGACAGTTGCGAAGATAAGCGGCAGAGGTCTCGGCCACACCGGGGGAACGGTCGACAAGCTCGAGGCGATCCCGGGATACAGGACGGCGCTCTCGGGAGACGAGTTCGCCCGCGTCGTGAACAGGACGGGGATAGCAATCGTCGGTCAGAGCGGCGAGATCGCCCCGGCTGACAAAAAGCTGTACGCGCTTCGCGACGTCACGGCGACGGTAGAGTCGCTTCCTCTCATCGCCTCGTCCATAATGGGAAAAAAGCTCGCCGCCGGAGACGACGTCATTCTTCTCGACGTCAAGACGGGCAGCGGATCGTTCCTCAAATCCCCCGAAAACGCGACTGAGCTCGCCCGCGTCATGGTCGAAACCGGCAAGGCCGCTGGCAAAAAAACGGCGGCGCTCATCACGGACATGGATTCCCCGCTCGGAAACGAGATAGGAAATGCGAACGAAGTCGCCGAGGCGGTCCGGACTCTTAAAGGAAAGGGACCCGACGATCTCACGTATCTCTGCCGTATGCTTTCGGCAAACATACTGGTGCTCGCCGGTCTCGGCAGCGAGGCGGAATGCCTCTCGATCGTTGACGAGGCGCTTTACGGCGGCAAAGCTTTTGATAAATTCGCCGAGATGGTCGGCGATCAGGGAGGCGACCCGTCGTATATCTCCGACACGTCGCTCTTCGGCCGCGCGTCGGCGACAAAGGAATTCCTCGCCGTGCGCGACGGATTTATATCTGGGGTCAACGCGGAGGGATACGGAAGGACGTCCCTCATCCTCGGCGCCGGGCGCGAAAAGCTTACCGACGGGATAGACCCGCTGGCGGGGATAACCCTGCTGAAAAAACGCGGCGACAGAGTCGAAAAAGGCGAGCCGATCGCCATCCTCATGACGTCCGACGAAAGACGGATTTTCCCCGCACTCGACGAGATAGGAAAGTCAACGTTCTATTCCGACGAGAAGCCGGTCATTCCGCCGATGATTCTCGGAAAAGTTGACTGATCTTCCCTGTTCTCATTGCCGAAAAACGGAGAAAAAAAGAGTAATCGCAAGGTTTTTTGAAATTATCCCGGGTTTTTCCCGACCAAGGTCGGGAAAAACCCGTTTTTTTCGAGTTTTTTCAAATTTTATCCGTCCCGCCTATTGCATTTTTCACGAATATTTGATAGAATGTTGAATGTTTTATTAATGCGGTCCGGCGGGCGGTTTCCGTCCGCGTCCGGTGCAGGGAAAGGAGCGGTCACAGTAATGGATCAATCTTCAAAAAAGATAATTCGTCTGGAGCATATCAGCAAGTCTTTTGACGGCGAAAAGGTTCTCGACGACATCAATCTTTACATCAGGGATAAGGAGTTCGTAACGCTGCTCGGTCCCTCGGGCTGCGGAAAGACCACCACCCTCCGCATAATCGGCGGTTTCGAATCGCCGGATACTGGAGACGTTTATTTTGACGACGCGCGCATAAACGACATTCCGCCGTACAAGCGCCACGTAAACACGGTGTTTCAGAGATACGCCCTGTTTCCGCATCTTAACGTCTTTGAAAACGTGGCGTTCGGGCTCCGCGTTTCGGGCGTAAAAGAGAAGGAAATCGTGGAACGCGTCGAGGAAATGCTCAGTTTCGTCAACCTCAAGGGCTTTGAAAAGCGCGACGTCACAAAGCTTTCCGGCGGCCAGCAGCAGCGCGTTGCGATCGCCCGCGCGCTGATAAACAAGCCGCGCGTCCTGCTTCTTGACGAGCCGCTCGCGGCGCTTGACCTCAAGCTCCGCATGGATATGCAGAACGAGCTCAAATCGCTTCACGAAAAAACGGGGATAACCTTTATATACGTCACGCACGATCAGGAAGAAGCTCTTTCCATGTCAGACACGATAGTCGTCATGGCAAACGGCAAGATACAGCAGATCGGCACCCCCGAGGATATATACAACGAGCCGAAAAACGCGTTCGTCGCCGACTTCATAGGCGAATCGAACATTCTCGACGGCATTATGATCTCGGATTACCGCGCAAAATTCGCAGGTCACGTCTTTGAATGCCTCGACAAGGGCTTTGAGCCGAACGAAAAGGTCGACGTCGTGGTAAGACCGGAGGACGTCGACATCGTTCCCGCCGAAAAAGGAATGCTCAAGGGCACCGTCACTTCCCTGACCTTCAAGGGCGTACACTGGGAGATCATCGTCGACATCCAGGGCTTCAAGTGGATGATACAGACGACCGATTACTGCGCACCCGATTCCGAGATAGGACTTTACATAGAACCGGATGCCATACACATAATGAAAAAATCCGAGTTCTCGGGTATGTTCGGGGATTACTCATCGTACAGTGAAGAGTTTGACGAGCTCTCCGACGCCGAGGCGGCTCTCGAAGCCGAGGAAGAGGCAGAGGAATGAAGAAAAAATCATTTCTCGAGGGCTTTGCCGCCGTACCTCACGCCGTCTGGGCGCTGCTCTTCATAGCCGCGCCGCTGGTGTTCGTCGTCTATTTCGCCTTTACCGACGCGTACGGGAATTTCACGTTCGACAACATCACGAAACTGTCAAGCTACACACACATTTTCGTCCTCTCGGTATGCTTCGCGCTCATATCAACGGTGATATGTCTGCTCATTGCCTACCCCCTCGCCTTTGCGCTCTCGAGGATGTCGCAGAAGGCGCAGAGGATCCTCATCGTGCTGCTCATG
>JAGABQ010000185.1:0-8487 GCA_017614495.1 Clostridia bacterium | reverse complement strand
GGTCTTCCCGCCGTCGGGTGTCAAGCTCCGTTCCATCAAGATGTGCCGCGACGACGGGCGTATCGACAACGTCATCTATTACACGGCGAGCATCTATTCCCGCGTGGGCGGCCCGCTTTCCGACGTGCTTAACGTCGCGACAGCCGACATCGGGCGTTCTGAAAACACCGAGATCCTCTCGGTCGGCAAAAACGGCGTCGAGGCCATAGTTGAAGGGAAGCACATCTACCTCGGCAAGGCGGACTACATCAGAGCGCTCGGATTCCCGCCCGAAGATCCCGAGGAGGACAGCGAACTCGAAGAACAGGGCATCTCGGTGATGTACCTCGTACTCGACGACGTTGTTTATTCAAAAATTTTTGTCAGATACGCGCTCGAGCCCGAGTTCGTTTCGCTCGTCAGGGCGATGTACTCGTCCGGCATCTGCGTAGGTATCAAGACGATAGACCCGAACATCGACGACGAGATGCTCGGACGCAAGATCCAGCTTGACAAATATCCCGTCAGGGTGCTCAAATACAGTTCGCTCGACGACATTGCAGGCGTGAGCGACAAGATCGACAGCGGACTCGTGTCCAAGCGCTCGGCAAAGGCGCTGATCCGCACCTTTACCCTCTGCGATAAAATGAGACACGCGACAAAGTCCGGGCTCGTTGTCAGTGCGATAGCAATGCTGATCGGTCTGCTTGCCGTCGTCGCCGTCGCAATTTTCGGAAGCGTCTCGTCGATCCACTCGATGATAGCTGCTCTCTACCAGCTCATCTGGATCGTTCCTTCAATAATCATTTCGAGACTTCTCATCATGAAATAAAGATCGGCTGTCCGCCGCCGGCGGACAGCCCTTCAATTAGAATATGAAACAAAAGATCGCAAACGTGCTGAAAAAAGTCCTCAGGCCGGGCAGATACACCGGCGGGGAGTTTTCTCAGGTAATCAAAGACAAAAAAGAAGTCGACGTCAGGGTGGCTTTCTGCTTCCCCGATACGTACGAGATCGGCATGTCCAATCTCGGCGTGCGGATACTTTACGGGGTGCTCAACGAGGAGCCCGGAGTATGGTGCGAAAGGGTTTACGCCCCGTGGGTGGACATGGAAGAGGAAATGCGGAAAAACGGCATTCCTCTGTTTGCGCACGAAAGCCGAGATCCCGTTTCGGAGTTTGACTTCGTCGCTTTTTCGCTTCAGTACGAACTCTGTTATTCAAACGTCCTGAATATGCTCGAGCTTGCCGGGCTGCCGCTCCTCGCCTCCGAACGGGGTGACGACGTGCCGCTCGTCGTCGGTGGCGGACCCTGCGCCTACAACGCCGAGCCCGTGGCTGACTTTTTCGACGCCTTCTCGATAGGCGAGGGGGAAGAAGCTCTTCCCGAGATGACCCGGCTCTACTCCGGAATGAAGAAGGACGGAATATATTCAAAAAAGGAATTCCTCCGACGTCTTTCTCACATCCCGGGCTTTTACGTCCCCTCTCTGTACGATGTGTCGTATAACGCCGACGGAACGCTGAAAGCGTGCACGCCCAGATATCCCGACGTGCCGGAAAAGGTCAGAAAACGCATAATCGCCGACATGGACACGTCGTATTATCCCGAGAAACCCGTTATCCCTTACATCGAGACAGTACACGACAGGGTTGTCCTCGAGGTATACCGCGGCTGCATCCGCGGATGCAGATTCTGCCAGGCCGGAATGGTTTTCAGGCCTGTCAGGGAGAAAACTCCCGAAACGCTCGACAGACAGGCGAGGTGCGTTTACGAAAACTCGGGCTACGACGAGGTGTCGCTCTCTTCGCTCAGCATAAGCGACTACAGCCGGCTGAGAGAGCTGACCGACAGGCTTCTGACCTGGACCGAGCCCGCCATGGTTAACCTTTCCCTTCCCTCTATGCGAATCGACAGCTTCTCAAAAGAACTCATGGAAAAGGTCAGTTCGGTCCGCTCCGCGGGGATAACGTTCGCGCCGGAGGCGGGCACACAGCGTCTGCGCGACGCGATAAACAAAAACGTATGCGAGGAAGACCTCATGCGATCGTGCCGCACGGCCTTCGAAGCCGGAAAGAACTCCGTGAAACTCTATTTCATGGACGGGCTCCCGACAGAGACGATCGAGGACGTGGAAGGCATCGCGGATCTCGCCTCAAAGGTCGTGACGGAATATTTTCACACCGAGGGCAGGAACAAAAGCCGCGCCCCGCAGGTCGGAATATCCGTGTCGGTTTTCATCCCCAAACCCTTCACGGCGTTTCAGTGGGAAGCGCAGGACGACCTCGAAACAGTCATGATGAAGCAGCGCCGTCTCCGCGAAAAACTGGACGGCAAAAAACACATCCGCTACAGCTGGCACGACGCGGAGGTGTCGCGCATCGAGGCGGTCTTTGCAAGGGGTGACCGGAAACTCTCGGCCGCACTTATCGAGGCGCACCGGCTCGGCGTGAAATTCGACAGCTGGGACGAGCATTTCAGTTACGAAAAATGGCTCACGGCCTTCAAAAACTCCGGAATTGACCCCGCGTTCTACGCCAACAGGGAGTTCGGAGAGGACGAGACGCTCCCCTGGGACGTGATCGACTGCGGAGTCAGCAAATCCTTCCTGCTCCGCGAAAGGCACAGAGCGTACGAATCGAAAACGACTCCCCCATGCTCGGAACACTGTTCCGGGTGCGGCGCGGACAGTCTCGGAGGAAAGACTAAATGGTGTCCTCACCGTACAGAATAAAGTTCACAAAAACCGGCTCTCTGCAGTTCATATCGCATCTCGACCTCAACAGGACGATGACGAGGGTCCTCGTCCGCGCCGGGCTCCCCGCCCATTATTCCGAGGGGTTCAATCCGCATCCAAAGATCACCTTCGGCCCTCCGCTCTCGATAGGCGTTGAATCGCTCACCGAGTTCATGGACTTCCGCCTCGATCTCGAAGATGGCGCGATGCCGTTTGCTCAGATAACCGAACGGCTGAACGGCGCGCTGCCGCCCGAGATGAGGGTCCTCGAAACCTACAGACCGGACAGTTCGCTTTCGTCAATCTCGTTTGCCGAGTACGAGATAAAAACCGCCGATCCCTTCGACCCCTCGCCGCTTTACGAAAAGCAGATGATCCTCCCGAAAAAGACGAAAAAAGGCATCGTCGACACCGATATAAAGCCGATGATCCGCAGCGTGACGATAAACCCGCTGCGCACGGCGCTCAGGTGCGTCATTTCGGCAAGACCGGACACGTATCTGAATCCGGAATACCTTGCGACCGCGCTGCGCCTTTCGGACCACTCGATAATGAGAACGAAACTGTTCTCTTCCGACGGGAACGGAGAACCCGTACTATTCAGATGAACCAGACCCCCGAAAAAGAAAAAAAGACGCTCGGCATTCTCGGCGGGCTCGGCCCCATGGCGACCGTGTATTTCTATGAGCTGCTTGTCAGGCACACCTCGGCCGGCCGCGATCAGGACCATATCGACGTCATAATATCCGGCAGAGCCACCACCCCCGACAGGACCGCCTTCATTCTCGGCAGATCGGGCGACGACCCCCTCCCCGTAATGGCCGAGGAGCTCCTCCGTCTGGAAAACGCCGGCGCGGATATCGTCGTCATGCCGTGCAACACGGCGCATTATTTTTACGACGAGCTCGCGAGGCGGGCGCGCGTCCCGATGCTCGACATAATTCACGAGACGCTCGCGCGCTGCGCGTCGCTCGGAATGAAAAGGATCGGCCTCCTGGCTACCGAAGGGACGGTACGTTCCGGATCGTATCAGAAAAGAGCCGAGCCGCTCGGCCTCGAGATCGCCGTCCCGCCGGAATCGGATCAGTCGGTGATAAGCGAACAGATATACGGCAGGATTAAAAAGAACCTCGCGCCTGACGCCGGCGCGGTCATTTCGGCGGCGGAAAAGCTGAGGCGCTCCGGCTGTGATACCGTTGTCCTCGGATGCACAGAGCTTTCGCTCATGAGAAAAGACGCCCTTTCGGGAGATACGCGCTTCACCGACTCGATGGAGGCCCTCGCGAGGGCGGCTATACTCGCCTGCGGAAAAGAGCCCCTGGGCCTTTGAGAAAAAAACGCCGGCCGCCGATTATTTTTTTGCCGCGACTTGATTTTTTCGGCGCAATATATTATAATTATCTTAGGAAAAGTCGGGGCGTCTTTCGTCCCCGGTAAAACATAACAAAGGAGAATAACATGGGACTTATCAAAGCAATCGCCGGTGCTATCGGAGGCACCCTCGCCGATCAGTGGAAAGAATTCTTCTACTGCGACGCACTTGATGAGGAAACTCTCGTACAAAAGGGCCAGAAGAGAATAACCAACCGTTCCTCGAACACCAAGGGCAACGACAACATCATCTCAAACGGCTCCGGCATAGCCGTCGCCGACGGACAGTGCATGATCATCGTTGATCAGGGCAAGGTCGTCGAGTTCTGCGCCGAGCCGGGCGAGTTCACCTACGACACGTCTTCCGAGCCGTCCATTTTCGCCGGCAGTCTCGGCAAGAGCATCATCGAGACCTTCAAGACTATCGGCAAGCGTTTCACATACGGCGGAGACACCGGTAAGGATCAGAGGATCTATTATTTCAACACCAAGGAGATCACCGGAAACAAGTTCGGTACCGCCAACCCGGTTCCCTTCAAGGTCGTCATCAACGAGCAGCTCGGATACAAGTTGTCGGTCGACCTCCGCTGCAACGGCGTTTACTCCTACAAGCTCGTTGACCCCATACTGTTCTACACGAACGTCAGCGGCAACGTGGCCGACAGATACGACCGGTCCCAGATCGACACGATGCTCAAGGCCGAGCTCATCGCGGCTCTCCAGCCGGCGCTCGCAGTCCTCTCTGCAAACGGCGTGTCCTACGACCAGATCCCGGCCCACACGAAGGAGCTTCGCGATGCCCTCAATGAAGAGCTGAAATCCGACTGGGGCAAGCGCGGCATCGAAGTCTATTCGATGAACATGGGCGTTCCCTCCATCCCCGAGGAACAGAGAAAGAAGATCACCGAGTGGGAAGAAACCGCAATGACGACGAACGCCGCCACCGCGGGAGCCCGTATAGTCGGCGGTATGACCGACGCAATGAGAACGGCAGCCGGCAATGAAGGCGGCGCCATGAACGGCTTCATCGGCATGGGAATGGCGATGAACACCGGAATGAACACCGTCGGTCAGTTCTTCAACGGACAGAACGATCAGCAGGCTCCTCAGCAGCCCGCTCAGCCCGCCGCCGACGCATGGGTCTGCCCGGACTGCGGTAAGACCGTCAGCGGAAACTTCTGCCCCAACTGCGGCGCGAAGAAGCCCGCTCCCGCGGGAGCGTGGGTATGCCCGGATTGCGGCCAGAGCGTAGTCGGCAACTTCTGCCCCAACTGCGGAGCCAAAAAGCCCTCCGCCGAGTGGGTCTGCCCCGATTGCGGCGCTAAAAACACCGGAAACTTCTGCCCCGTCTGCGGAGCCAAAAAGCCCGTCTGACAAAGACAAAACAGCCGAAAATGATAATGCGGGAGGCATCACCCTGTGATGCCTCCTCTTTGAGGAAAAAGCAAATGCCGTCACCCGAATGGCTCTCGCGCGAGCTTCCGCTCGTCGGCGAGGACGGGATCGAAAAACTAGAAAACGCCTCGGTGCTCCTCGTCGGAGCGGGCGGAGTGGGCGGATACGCCCTCGAAGCCCTCGTAAGGGCCGGCGTCGGAAAGATCACCGTCGTCGACGGCGACACCGTCGACA
Source organism: Clostridia bacterium (assembly GCA_017614495.1). Classification (GTDB taxonomy): domain Bacteria; phylum Bacillota; class Clostridia; order Oscillospirales; family CAG-272; genus Colimorpha_A. The sequence goes on along the minus strand of JAGABQ010000185.1, from coordinate 2,770 downwards.
TAACCAATCTCAACAGGCAGCTGATATCGCTGAGAGAAAACGTCGGAAAGCTCAAAGCCGACGAAGCGGTCCGCCGCGTCCTTTCGGTCAACCCCGGATGCCGGGCGGTCTCCGTCCCGCGCTTCATAAACTCCGAAAACGCCGAAGAGATTATCTCATCCGCCTCCCCGGACTTTATCGTCGACGCATGTGACGATACGGACGCAAAGCTCCTGCTCGCTCTCTGGGCGGAGAACCACTCTGTCGGCATAATCTCGTGCATGGGTACCGGGAACAAGCTCGATCCTTCCCTTCTCAGGATAGAAGATATCTCAAAGACGTCGGTCTGCCCGCTCGCGAAAAGCATGAGAAAAAAGCTCCGCGACGCCGGTGTGACAAAGCTGCCGGTCGTTTTCAGCACCGAAACGCCCGCCGTAAGGGGTACGACGCCCGCGTCGGTCAGCTTTGTGCCCGCAGCCGCCGGGATACTGATGGCCTCCTACGTTGTCAGAAAGATAATCTCCTCACAGAATCATTAAAAGAAAGGTTTCAGTCTCAGAAAAATGAAAAAAGCCATTTTTATCACAGACAGAGAAAGCCGTACGGAAAACACCTCGAGTTCATGGGATTTCAAATACATGAACAATTACGGGGTCACGCTCGAGCCGGGACCCGGCATTCTGACCCTTAAAAAAGATTTCCGGACAAACGGTAAGGAGGTCCTCCGCGCCGTGGTCCGCTCAACTGCGCTCGGCGTTTACGTCCCGTACCTTAACGGCAAGGTCATCGGGGACGACGAGCTCAGGCCGGGATGGACGGATTACCGAAGCCGCGTTTTTGAAAACGAATACGATATAACCGGTCTCATTCAGGAAAAAAACGTTTTCGTCGCCGAGGTCTCGACCGGGTGGTGGTCCGGGAGGATAAGCTTCGGGATTTACGACTATAAGCCCTGCGCTTTCTGCGGCGAGATCGAGATCGAATATTCCGACGGAACGTCCGAGATAACCGCGACCGACGAGACCTGGGAAAGCACGGTGTGCGGCCCGGTACTCACCGCCGAGATCTGGGACGGGGAATATTTCGACGCGCGCATACCGCACGCGTCGGTAGCGCCCGAAGCCCACGAATGGCGGAAAGCGATACCCTTCACCGATTACACCTGTAAAATAGTACCTTCGATCGGAAGGCCGATCGGAGTTTCCGAGATCCTTGAGCCGGTATCGTCGACCGTCCACAGCGGAGTGGCCGACAACGGCACGACCTTCGGAGAGATCGTCGTGTCACGCAGAGCGTTCGGCGGCGAATGCGACACCCTGAAACTGTCGGGCAGCGAGGCCGTGATATTCGATTTCGGTCAGAACATGGTCGGCAGACCCGAGCTCACCGTCGATTCCGAACCCGGGACGCGCATCGAGCTGTTCTTTGCCGAGATGCTCAACGACTCCGGCGACAGGTCGCGCGGAAACGACGGACCGAAGGGCTCGATGTACATAGAAAACTACCGCATGGCGCTGTCAAGGAACGTATTCGTCACGTCGGGAGGCCGGGAGACCTTCGAGATCAAGCACGCTTTCCACGGATTCCGGTATATCGAGGTGCGCTGTGACCGGGATATCGGGATAATATCGCTGAGAGGCAAGGTCATGAGATCTCTTCTCGACCTGACCGGGACCTTCACCTGCGACCATCCCGAGGTCAACGCCCTGTTTTCAAACATAACGTGGGGAATGAAAGGCAACTACCTTTCCATCCCGACGGACTGCCCGCAGCGCGACGAACGTCTCGGATGGACCGGCGACACACAGATATTCTGCCGCACCGGCTCCTACCTCTCGGACAACTGTGAGTTCATGCGCAAATGGCTCGGCGACATGCGCGATTCCCAGGAGGGCTACGACGGATCGTACTGCGACGTCGCGCCCCGCGTTTTCAAAGCCGCAGATCCCAACGCCGCGTGGGGAGACGCCGGAATAATCGTACCGTACAACGTATGGCTCATGTTCGGCGACACGTCGATAATATCCGAGCACTTCGACTCCATGGAGAGATTCATGAAGTTCCTCGAAAGATACGGGCTCGAAGGGCCGGCCATCACCTACGGCGACTGGCTGTGCTATGATGTCACAGATAAGCGCTACGTCGCGGTGAGCTATTACGCTTACGACGCCAAACTGATGACGCTCTTTGCCCGTCTGCTCGGAAAAACGGACCGCGAAAAGTATTACGCCGACCTGTTCCGCAGAATCAAAGATCACTGGACGGAGAGATACGTAGACGGCAAGCGCCTGACGACAGACACGCAGACCGGATACATACTCGCGCTCGCCTTCGGCCTCGTCGACGGAGAACTTAGAAACTCGTTTATAAAGCGCCTTTCCGAAAAAATCGAAGAGAACGACTTTACGCTCTCGACGGGCTTTCTCGGCACCGGCATGATGGGCAGGACGCTCTCGGAATGCGGGCTTGACAAATATCTCTATTCCCTTCTCCTGCAGACGAAGGACCCGAGCTGGCTCTACTCTGTGAGACAGGGCGCCACGACGGTCTGGGAAAGATGGAACTCATATACCAGGGATCGCGGCTTCGGCGATGTGGGAATGAACTCGTTCAACCACTACGCCTACGGATCTATCGCGGAGTGGTTCTTCGGCGGCATCTGCGGCATAACTCCGGAGGAAGACGCGCCCGGCTTCGCTGAGTTCGTCCTCAGACCGACGCCCGACGAGAGGACCGACCGGGAGATCCCGGAAGGTCAGCGCCGCATAAACTCGGCCTCCGCCGCGTACAG
>JAGABQ010000184.1:0-5616 GCA_017614495.1 Clostridia bacterium | reverse complement strand
TCGGGGAGCGGCGCGCTCCTGAGGGGAGAGTACGTGATAGACGGCGAAAACCGGTTTTTCGAGAGCGATTTCCGCAATTACAGGAACGAGGCGGTCATCCTCGGCGGGCGCCTCTGGTATTATGACAGCCACGGTTTCAAATATTTTGGGATCGTCGAGCTCAACGGAGAGAAATTCTGCTTTGCCGAGGCGGGCAATCTCGCCCACGGGCTGCAGGAGATAGACGGAAAGTACTACTATTTCGACCCAGTGAACGAAAACATGGTGTACGGAATGACGACGGTCGGCGGATCGGTCTATTATTTCGGAGAGGACGGGGCCGCCTATACGGGGACGCACGTCATTGACGGCGTCGAATACACGTTTGCCGAGGACGGCAAAAGGATAAACTGACATGAAAAGCACAGAAAGAAAAGAAAAAATCAAGGTAGGCATAATAGGCGCGACGGGCATGGTCGGTCAGCGCTTCGTGACGCTGCTCAGCGGTCACCCGTGGTTTGAAATAACCTCCCTCATGGCGAGCGGCAGGAGCGCCGGCCGCCTCTACGGCGACGCCGTGGACGGCAGATGGAAGCTCTCCGCCCCCTGTCCCGATAAGATCCTCGGGATGCCCGTGACCGACGCGTCCGACGTCTCGGTCGCCGCCGACGCCTGCGACATGGTGTTCTGCGCCGTGAACATGCCGAAGAGCGATATACTCGCGCTCGAGGAAAAATACGCCCGCGCGGAGCTCCCTGTAGTGTCGAACAACTCGGCAAACCGCTGGACGCCCGACGTGCCGATGGTCGTCCCCGAGATAAACCCCGCGCACCTCGGCGTAATCGAGCATCAGAAAAAGCGCCTCGGCACGAAGCGCGGCTTTATCGCCGTAAAGCCGAACTGCTCCATCCAGAGCTACGTCCCGATGATAACACCCCTCCTCGACCTCTCGCCTACGACGATTCTCGCAACGACCTATCAGGCGATATCGGGAGCCGGCAAGACCTTCCGCGAATGGCCCGAAATGACGGACAACGTGATACCCTACATCGGCGGCGAGGAGGAAAAAAGCGAGCGCGAGCCGCTCCGCCTCTGGGGACGGGTCGAAAACGGAGTCATAGTCCCCGCGTCCTCTCCCGTGATAACGACGCAGTGCATAAGGGTCCCGGTGACGGACGGCCACACGGCGGCGGTATTCGTATCGTTCGAAAACAAGGACGTGACGAAAGAAGAGATTATTTCCCGCTGGGATAAGTTCGAAGGCGAGCCGCAGCGGCTCGGCCTGCCCTCAGCGCCCGAAAAGTTCATCACCTATTTCGATGAGGACGACAGGCCGCAGATAAAGACCGACCGCGAGCTCTACGGCGGCATGGGGGTCAGCTGCGGACGGCTTCGCCGCGACACCGTCTTTGACTGGAAATTCGTCGGCATGTCCCACAACACGCTCCGCGGAGCCGCCGGAGGGGCGGTGCTCATCGCCGAGCTCCTCGCGGCTAAGGGGTATATAAAGTGACCCGCCGGGCGGTATCTCTCATAACCGTTCTCGCGGTCCTCGCGGCCTCGCTCTGCCTCGCGCTCGCCCCGTCGGCGGCCGACAGCGGGAAGATAATCGTCCCGGGCCGCACGGTGACGACACAGGAAGACCTTTTCATCGCGCTCGGCGGCGAAAAGACGGCGCGCATAAAAGAAGACGGCTCGATATTTCTGTTCGACACCATATATCTCGAGTCGCCGATAGTCCTATCGGAGGGCGCCTTTATGCTCGACGGCAACGCCGACATAGTCGCGGAAGATTTCCCGGCGTTTATCCTCGAAAACGGCGCGGCGATGTCCGTCGGAACGATAGAATCGCCTCACAACGAGGACGACAAGGACGTCTCCATCGCCTTTGACGGCAAAGGCGGGACGTTCGGCACTCCAGTCATCCGCATCGGAGAGGGATGTACCCTCACGACGCACTATCTTTTCAAGATACAAAACCGCGTATCGTCCTGCGACGGATGCGCGATAGAGAACGCCGGTACGCTCGTCATGTACGAGGGCGAGATATCCTCGTGCCGCAGCACCGGCTCGGGCGGCGCCATACTCAACACCGGAACGGCCGTGCTCAAGGGCGGCCGCATCACCGGCTGCTCGGCGGAGAACGGCGGCGCGATCGTCAACGGCGGCGAGCTCACCCTCGCCGGCACTCAGATCGAAAAGTGCGTGGCGACCTCCGGCGGCGCGGTCTACAATACCGGAACGGCCACCCTCACGGCGTCGGTCGTCACGGGCTGTACCGCCGGCAGCGGCGGGGCGTTTTACAACGCCGGAAAGCTTTCGCTCCCCGGCGGAACGGTAGAAAAATGCGAAGCCGAGGTGAGCGGGGGCGGAGTTTTCAACGCGTCCGGAGCCGAGGCGGAGAACACCTCCTCGTATTTCGACAGCTGCTCGGCCGTTGTCTCGGGCGGCTCGGTCCATAACGAAGGAGAACTGAAACTCTCCGGCGGGACGCTTTCGGGCGGCGCGGCCGAGCGCGGCGGCAACGTCTTCAACGCCCGCGGCGGACGGCTCGAGACAAGCGGAGGACAGTGCATCCTCGGCAAGGCGACCCTCGGCGGCGGGATATTCGACGACGGATATCTTTCGGTGACCTCGAGCGGGATATCGACAAACAAGGCCGACCACGGCACTGCGGTCTTCAACAACGGCGAATTCCACATAAGCGGCTTCCCGTACCTCGACAAAAAATACGACTTCTTCCTCGTCATGAACGAGGGGGACGAGCATCCTCTCATCGTCGATTCAGAGATGAAGGCCGACATCATAGCCCGGCTCACCCCCGGGACGTTTGACGGAACGAACGCCGCGCAGACCCTCGACGAGGGGCTCACCCTCCTCACAGGGGACTTCGCTTCTCAGGCGAGCGGCCACTATACCGTGACTCAGCCGGAGGACGGCAGGAACCTCGTCATCTCGGAGGGCGTCGTCGTCCGCGTCCGCTCGATATGGGAGGGCCCGACCCTGTACGTCGTCGCGGCGCTCTCGTACGTTCTTCTCATCGCTCTGATCGTATTCTTGGTCCGTCTTTACGACAAAAAGAAAGCGGAGAAAAATAACTCTTTGTGACTATTGCTGAAAAGGATAATGCTATGAAAAATATGAAAACCAGGGGTGTTTGTCTTGCGCTCGCTATGAGCGCGATATGTCTCTCCGCCTTTTCCTGCTACACTGACGCGCACGATGTGCCGGAAACCGGCAGCGGTACCGCTGTGTCCGATACAGATATGCCCGGAACTGCCGTCGGGACCGACGGGCTGAACATAGTAGCTGACGGAGTCTCGGAGTTTGTGATCGTGCGCGGTGAGGATGCCACTCCATCAGAGATCACGGCGACAAGGGAACTTCAGAACTATCTGAAAAAGATAAGCGGCGCTTTGCTGCCTATAGTCACCGACTCGGAAAGCCCTGCGGAAAAAGAGATCATAGTCGGCAGGACCAACCGCGAAAAGCCGGGCGATTTCGACCGTGAAGAGCTTGGCGACGACGGCTTTGTAATCAAAACAACGGAGGGCAGACTGTGGCTCGTCGGAGGTGAGACCAGAGGAACGCTTTATTCTGTTTACACCTTACTTGAGGAATATCTCGGTTGCCGTTTTTACACTGCGAACGTTGAGAAAATACCCGAAACGAAGAACGTGACGGTCCCGCTAATTAAGGAGAACAAGCAGATTCCGGTATTCAAATACAGGGATATGACGTACGCGGCGGCTGCCAAGGGCAATTTTTCATCAAAGCTGAAAGTGAACGGAACTTACTCAAACCTCGACAATAAATACGGTTCACACTATAAATACGCGCCGTACTTCTGCCATACTATCGGCACCCTTACCGGGACGAGCGGAAATCAGCCGTGCCTTACAGATCCCAAGATACTTGAAAACGCCGTCAAAGCGGTGAGACAGCTTCTCACTGCCGATCCGACAGTCAACGTTATTGAAATATCCCAGAACGACAACAGAAATTACTGCACGTGCGACAACTGCAACCGCGTGTTCGAGGAGGAGGGCTCGCAGTCCGGCGCGATTATCCGTTTCGTTAACGCCATAGCCGCTGAATTTGCCGAGGATTATCCGGACGTTATATTTCAGACGCTCGCATATTCATACTCTCAGACGCCGCCTAAGGTAACAAAGCCGGCGCCGAACGTCGCCGTGCGGCTTTGTCCCATCTACTGCTGCTACAATCATCCTCTCGATCTCGAGACTTACGACCCTGAACGATACGAAAACGTGCAGACGCTGCTCAAAGGCGATATCGACATAACCGCCGATCACCGCACTGACGGGCTTATGGACGCGCACAACGTTTTCTTTATGGAAGATTTTAAGGCGTGGTCTGAAATATGCGATAACATTGTAATCTGGCAGTATTCCACAAACTGTCATCGTACGCTGCTGTATTTTCCCAATTTCAATACGATACTCACAAACGCAAGACTTTATGCCGATAGCCACGTCACCGGTGTGTTCGATATGGGTAACGGGTATGAAACGGGGGATTTCCCGGAGCTCCGCGCTTATATCACGGCGAAATGTCTTTGGAATCCTTATATGACCGAAGAGGAATATCGGGGACATATAGACGATTTTCTGGAGGGAGTTTACGGACCGGGTTGGCAGGAAATACGGAATTATATTGAAAATAGTCAGGAGCTTGTCAAGGACGTCTGCTGCAAATGTCTTTCTTTCGAGACGGAAGACAATCTGAGATGGGACGACTTCTCATGCGGTTATCTCTTTCCCGCACCCGAAACAGAAGAGGTCCACCCGCTTGACAGCTATCCGGAAGAACTTAATGCTGACATGATCAGAAATTACGAAACGGTCGACTGGGCACAATACTGGAACTGGTACGGAAAGATTCCCGACGAGGGATCCGATTATCTGTCCTATGCGGAAAAATGCTTTGCGAAAGCTGCGGAGATGGCTGAGACAGAACAGCAGAAGAGAATAATCGAAAAGACGTCTCTTCAGGCGGCGTTCTACCGCTCGTGGTACAACAAGCAACAATACAAAGCCGGCGAAGGAAAATATCTGGCCGCTATAAATATGCTTGATGCCTATTTCAGCGCTCATCCGGGCGAATTCACCGAAGAAGAGCAAAATTTTTACAAGAACAAAATCGATGATCTGGCTGCCGGTCAGGCATTCGGCCCGAGTATAGAGTACAATAAATGGTTTTACGGGCTTCTAAAAAAATACAATATAGATCAGGTCCGAGAAGGCAGAATCATTGATTTCAAAAAGGATCCCGAAACGTATCTTGATTTCAGATGCCCGCCGGACGAGTGGTTTTGAAATTTTCCACCGCTCAATTTATTCTTCATAAAAGCGTAAGAAAAACCGTAATACATATTCGCCATACAAAAATCGCCGGATGTTGTTCCGGCGATGATTTTTTATTCCTCCCGATCGGCTGGCTCACTTATCTTCCTTATGGGAAGCGGCCTTTACGATCCCCGCTTTTTTCAGTCAAGTTCTTTTATGCCCGTATACAGCTCGTAGTATCTTCCCTTGAGGGCGAGCAGCTCGTCGTGCGTGCCGCGCTCGATGATCCGACCCCGCTCAAGCACCATGATTGCGTTTGCGTTCCTGA
>JAGABQ010000183.1:0-6991 GCA_017614495.1 Clostridia bacterium | reverse complement strand
TAGCTTGCGGTTTTGTATCAGACACATTGATTACCGATCATTGAAACCCGAAATAGCCGAGCCGATCTCCGAGTGAAAACGAGCAGCGTGAGCAGGTAACAGGCCGTTCCACTTTTAGTACCATTTAGTACCAACCGTGACAAGATATAATTACCGACCTCTGCCCGAGTAGGATAGAGGCCGGTTTAAAATACATAAAGATTTGAATGTTTAATTAAAAACGCCTTTCGCCCCGGGAGGCAAAAGGCGTTTTTGATACGGTAAACGGGTTGAAATACTATTTTCTGTGTTTTTCAAGGTATTCTCCGGGATTGACGCCCGAGTATTTCCGAAAGACGCGTATAAAGTGACTCTGGGACGAAAACCCGAGGTACGAACCGATCGCGGGCAGAGACTTGTCGGTGTACCGGATCAGTCTCTTTGCTTCTTCGGTTTTTTCACCGAGAATGTAATCCGTCAGCGTCAGTCCCGTTTCCCGCTTGAACTTTGCGGACAGATACGGACGGCTTAAAAAGAACTCCTTTGCCATTTTCTCGACGCTGACGGGTTCCGAGAGATGATGGCGTACGTAATTCGATACGTCGAGCGAGAGTTTTGTCACGTGTTCGCCCCTGCGCAGTTTTTCCACCTGCTCGGTAAATTCAATCAGCATATTGTATTGAAGATTCAGGATATCGTCGAGGTCTGTCAGGAGTTCGACCCTCCGTATATATGCGTCTGAGAGAGAAAAGGCGTCGTTTTCGCTCATCCCGCCGCGGATCGCCGCGCGGGAGGAAAGCGTCGCAGTCACGATAAACAGATTACGCATCTGTCTCAACTGATCCCCCGCGATCGTCCCGCCGTGAACTGCGGGAGCGGAAGAGAGCCACCGACGCAGCGCTACGGTGTCCCCTCTTCTGACGATGCTCATCAGGGCATCTTCGATCAGAAGAGTGTTGTGAGTCTGATTCGGTTCTTTTTCCTTTTCGTATGCTTTTGCCGTCCGCTCGCGTTCGACGCCGCTTTTCAGTTCTTCCTGTGCCGACTCGGAAATGGCGAGGTCGGATAACTCCAGCGTCTCGCCGCCGTTCAGAAAATGATTGAACGCACACAGAATGGAGAGGAGCGTCTCCACGGGCATGCGCCTTCTCGCGTTCATGCCGTCGACGAAATCAGAGACTTCCTCCGGCGGTACGTCCGCCTGAAACGCGAGTTCACGCATTTTCTGACAGTCCGCCATGATCTGAGACGTCGGGCCCGCCACGATCCGGAGATCTCCGGCGTTCAGCACTCCGTAGTAATGGAAAAACGGAGTGCAGTAATAGCCGACGTGTTCTTTTATTCCGAATATTTCCTTTTTATACAGTTCCATGGGGTCGCGGGGAAGATCCGCCGGGAAAGAACTGCATATTTCATCCCCGCCCCGGAAAAAACGCACCGGAACTCCCGAGATCCGGGTCAGTGATCTTGAAATGAATCGGTGATCAAGTTCCATTTCCGCCTCCCCGTACCGATTTTATTACAATTATACGACTTATCTTACCAAAATGCAATACAGTGATTTCGGAGTTTGATATAATTACGGCAGAATGATAATGAGGGGGGACCGTGCGATGGACGTTGAAAAGACGATCGAGGAGATGACGGCCGAAGAAAAAGCGGCGCTTGTTTCCGGGACAGATTTTATGTATACGAACCCGATCCCGAGGCTCGGCATTCCTTCGCTTTGTATGTCCGACGGACCTCACGGCCTGCGTAAACAGACGGGATCCGGCGACAACGGAGTCAGCGAGTCAGAGCCCGCGACGGCGTTTCCCACCGCCGCCTGTACCGCTTCCGGGTGGAATCCGGACAATCTTACGAGAATGGGCGAGGCGATCGGCGAGGAATGCAGATATTACGGAGTGCACACTCTGCTCGGTCCCGGCGTCAATATCAAGCGCAATCCTCTGTGCGGGAGAAACTTCGAATATTTTTCTGAGGACCCGCTCCTCGCCGGAGTTCTCGGCGCGGCGATGGTCGAGGGCGTTCAGTCGAAAGGCGTCGGCGTTTCGCTCAAGCATTTTGCGCTGAACAACAGCGAGAACTTCCGTTTTATGGGAAATTCGGTCGCGGGCGAGAATACGATACGGAACCTGTATCTTAAACCGTTTGAATACGTCGTGAAAAACGCTAAGCCGGCGACGGTCATGTGTGCTTACAACAGGATCAACGGAACGTACTGCTCGGAAAACGGATGGCTTCTCACCGAAATCCTTCGGGACGAATGGGGATTTGACAGCGTCGTCCTGAGCGACTGGGGCGCGGTGCGCGACCGCGTCGCGGGTCTTTCCGCCGGGATGGATCTCGAGATGCCCGGCGATACGGCGATAAGCAGGCGGCGAATCCTTGATGCTTTATCTGACGGGACGCTCGATACGGCGGATCTCGACAGATCGTGCGCGCGGATCCTCAGGTGGGTCGATAAGTATCAAAGGCCGGCGGACAAGACTCCCGTTGACTGGGAGCGTCACCACGAACTCGCCGCAGAGATCGCCGCCGACTGCGCCGTGCTGATGAAAAACGACGGCACGCTGCCGCTCGACGGAACGGAAAAGCTGTACGTTTCCGGAGAACTGTTCGGGAAAATGCGCTATCAGGGTGCGGGCTCCTCGATGATAAAACCGACTTTCGTCACGACGCCGCGCGACGCGTTCGAGGAAAACGGCATCATGAGCGCGTCTCTTGACGAATGCGACGTCGTCCTTTATTTCGCGGGGCTGACAGACGAGTTCGAATCGGAGGGCGTGGACCGGAACGATATGCGTCTGCCCGCGGATCAGCTCGACGAGATCGAAAAACTGTGCGGGACGGGCAAAAAGGTCGTTGTCGTCCTGTTCGGCGGTTCTCCCGTGGAACTGCCGTTCTGCGACAGGGTCAACGCGATCCTCAATATGTATCTGCCCGGTCAGAACGGAGGCCGCGCGGTCTACGATCTGCTTTTCGGGCTGAAGAATCCGTCGGGCAAACTCGCGGAAACGTGGCCTGTGACATATGGGGACGTGCCGTGCGGCGCCTCGTTCGGCAAGGGGATAACCGAGGTCTACGCCGAAGGAACGGAAGTCGGGTATCGCTACTACAACAAACACGGTATCCCGGTCCGCTTTCCTTTCGGGTACGGGCTGAGCTACACGTCGTTTTCCAAAAGCAATTGGGAAAAGGACGGCGACACGTACCGGCAGACGGTCACGAATACAGGCGGCCGTTACGGAGCCGAAGTCGCACAGCTTTTCGTCGGCGGAGAACTTAAAGGGTTCCGAAAGGTGTACCTTGGACCGGGCGAATCGAAAACCGTCGTCCTGACCGTAAAGGAAGACGCGCCGACCGTTTATCCCGACGAATACTCCGTATCCGCGGAGCCACCGCCGTTTCCGGTGACGCTCGAGTCCCGTTTTACGGATCTCAGGCAGACCTTTATGGGGCGCGTCCTGTTCGACAGCGTTATGTCGGTGGCGAAAAAACAGGAAAAAAGAGCGAAAAAGATGAAGGACGGTCCCGAAAAGGACAACGTGCGAAAAGGTGCGCAGTTCCTGCGCCGGATCCTCGAGAGCAATTCTCTGCGCTCCATGTCGATGAGCGCGGGCGCGAGTTTTCCGTACAACTTCGCCGAGGGTTTCGCAGAGCTTGCGAACCGACATTTGATCAAAGGCGTACGCTGTTTTATGAAAAAAATAAAAGTTCCGAATTTACCTAAGGAGGAAAACTGATATGAAACTGCCGTCGAGCGCCATCCGGTCACCGGAGGTAAAAGCGAAGGAAAAGTGGTTCGGATACCTGATCGGACCGGCGGGAGCGCTTTTGCTCAACGCCGTTCTCGCGACGTATCTCAACGTGTACTATACCGACGTTCTGAATCTGACGCCTCTCTGGGGCGGGGTCTTCCTGACCGCCTTTCCGATCGTCTCGAAGATCATCGACGCGATCACGAACGTCGTTATGGGTCAGATCATCGACCGCACGAAGCACAAAGAGGGGAAAGCGAGGCCGTGGCTGTTTCTGTCTGCTTTTCTCGTGCCCGTGACCGGGATTCTTCTGTTTACGGTTCCTTCCGGAAACGATCTCGTTAAGGCGCTTTGGGTAATGATATCGTATAACCTGTTTTACTCGTTCGCCTACACGATATTCAATATGAGCCACAATCTGATGGTCCCGCTCTCGACGCGCGACGGCAAGGCGCGCGGCGGTCTTTCTGTCTTCAATCAGATCACCACCATCATGATGTCGGGCATACTCGTCGCGCTGATCTTCCCGATGGTCGTTATGCCTATGATCGGCGCGGACAAGTCGAAATGGATCACGCTGATGTGCATCCTTTCGATCATCGCCCTCCCCCTGACGCTGCTTGAATACTTCTTTACGAAGGAGCGCGTTACGGAAGAGGCGGCGGCAGCCGGAGAAGAGACGAAGATGCCGTTCTTGGGGCAGCTCAAAATGCTGTTCTCCGATAAGTATATGATCCTGATGTACGCGTATTTCTTCATCTATACGGTCGGCATGACGATGAAGAATCTCGGACTCGTTTATTACTGCAATTACGTTCTCGGAACGTATAACGACGGTATAACGCAGATGCTCGTTTCCGTCATCGGAGGGATCCCGATGGGGATCGGGATCTTCGCCGTCTGGCCGCTTGCAAAAAGGTTCGGCAAACGGAACGTCACCATGTGGGGCTTCGTTCTTTACGCTCTCGGCTCGCTGATCTGCTGGATCTTCCCGACGAATCTCGTCGTCGTTCTGGTCGGTCAGTTCATCAAGAATATCGGCGGTCTTCCGTGCGCCTACGTCTTTATGGCGCTGTTCGCCGACTGCCTCGATCACCTCGAATGGAAAACGGACAAAAGGATCGACGGCGCGGCGATGTCGATATACAACATAATCGCCGTCGCGATGGTCGGGATAATGACGGGAGTATTCAACTGGCTCCTCGCGAAGGCGGGATATCTCGCTCCGATCACCGCGTCCAGTACCGCGGACGCCGCGTCGCAGCTTGCGGCGAACGGATGGACGTCGCAGGTCGCGCTCGAAAACCTGAAACCCGCCGCGGACGGCGTGCTTACGGTCGGACTCGCGCAGCCGGGAAGCGTCAACTGGGTGATCTCGTTCGCTTTCGTCGGTCTGGAGGTATTTACCGGCATCGCGCTTGTCGCGATCCTGATCTTCCTCCGCGTTGAGAAAAAACTCCCGCAGGAACAGGAAGAGATCAAGGCGCGTCATGAGAAACAAGCGGAAGAGCGGACGGAGATCGAAGAATGAAAGCGACGAGACTCAGGACGGAATATCTGAGAGATCCCATAGGCGTGGATTTTGATAAGCCGCGTCTTATGTGGAACTGCGAGGGCGGCGTAAAGCAGACTGCTTATCAGATCGTAACGGACAAGTGGGACAGCGGAAAAGTGACGTCCCCGTCGATGCACGCGGAATACCCCGGAAAGTTTCACGATCGCGAGCGCGTTACATGGCGGGTCCGACTGTGGGACGAGAACGACGAGGCGGGCGAGTGGAAAGAGGCGTTTTTTGAAGCCGGCATTTCGGAGTGGTGTGCAAAATGGATCACCGGGAATTACGCCGTCAAAAAGAGAGAACGCTATCCGGTCGACTGCTTCCGCCGGGTATTCGAGGTCAAAAAGCCCGTCGTCCGGGCGCGCCTGTATATCACCGCGTGCGGGTTGTACGAGGCGAAGATCGGAGGGAATAGGGCGGGGAATTTCGTTCTCGCTCCCGGTCACACCGATTACCGCAAGCGCGTACAGTATCAGACGTACGACGTCACGGAGCTGATTTCAAACGGCAAAAACGAATTGACGGTATCCCTCGCCGACGGATGGTATCGCGGGTCGTGCGGGGCGTGGGGAAGGACGAATCAGTACGGTTCCGAGACTAAACTCCTCGCGCAGCTCGAGCTGTATTACGAGGACGGCGGTTGTGATACGGTAGCGACCGACGGGAGCTGGGAATGGTCCGCAGACGGCCCGATCCGCTTCGCGGACAACAAGGACGGCGAGGTCGTCGAGGCGTTTCGTACCCCTCTTTACGGCGGCCGGGCGAAAGTCACGGGCCACAACGTACGGCCGACCGCTTCAAACAGCGTTCCGGTCACCGAGCACGAGCGTTTTCATCCCGTCGTCACGACCGCTCCGAACGGAAAGAAACTGCTCGATTTCGGGCAGAATCTGGCGGGATACGTGTCGTTTTCGGTCCGCGCACACGTCGGACAGACTATGAAGTGGCGTTTCGGGGAACTGCTTGACAAAGAAGGCAATCTCACGCTCGAAAACGTCGAACTTCGAATGAAAAACAAGGTGACTCCTCTGCAGCGGATAGACTACACCTGTGCCGAGGGTAAAAACGAATACAAGACGACTTTCGCCGTCTTCGGATTCCGATACGCGGAGGTCGATACGGAAGTCGAGCTGACCCCCGAGAACGTCGAGTCGATCGCCGTTTATTCCGATATGGAAGAGACCGGCTCGTTTGAAAGTTCAAATCCGCTTCTCGATCGCCTCGTCACAGTGACGAAGTGGTCGACGAAATCGAACTCTCTCGACGTCCCCACCGACTGCCCGACCCGCGAACGTCACGGATGGACCGGAGACGCGCAGATCTTTTTCGAGACGGCGAGTTTTCTCTTCGATTACGCCGCGTTTTCGAAGAAATATCTTCGCGACGTTTTCGACTGGCAGAAGAAAAACGGGAAACTGCCTCAGATCGCGCCGTACGGCGGCGTCGATTTCTATATGGACACATTGAACGGATCGGTTGGATGGTCGGACGTCGGGATCATAATGCCGTACCGTTTCGCCCGCAAATACGGCGACGCACGCATTCTCGGAGAGTATTACGACGGGATGAAAAAATACGCGGAGTTCATGATCTCCCGCGTAGGCAGAAACGGCTTTTTGTCGAAGAACCTCGGTCTGACGGGAGAGGCGAAAAAATACGCCGTGAACTTGGGACAGAGTTACGGCGAATGGGC
>JAGABQ010000182.1:0-5843 GCA_017614495.1 Clostridia bacterium | reverse complement strand
TGTGATCGCTCGCTATGATGACGACCTTTTCTTTGCCCTTTGCAAGCGCGGACAGGCGCGGCGAGCCAATCGGATTCTCCATAGCCCGTGCGACAAGTTCCTCCGGCGTTCCGTCGGGAACGTAGCCGTCAAGCTCCGACGTCAGGACGCCGGCAAAGCGTTCTTCGGGTATTTCGAGAGGGAGTTTTTCCCTTCCGTAAGGAAACTCGATATACGGCATCAGTCTGATATGACGGCTATGCCGAGATCGTCGAGCGACTTTTTGTCGGTCGGCGCGGGAGCGCCCGACATGAGCTCGCTCGCGTTCTGTACCCTCGGGAACGCGACGACGTCACGGAGACTGGGAGCTCCGCACATAAGCATCGCGAGACGGTCGAGGCCGATGCCCGCTCCTCCGTGCGGGGGGCAACCGTAGTTGTATGCGTCGACAAGGAATCCGAATTTGACTTCGATTTCCTCGTCGGTAAGACCGAGCAGCTCGAACATCCTCTGCTGAAGCGCGGGATCGGTGATCCTTATCGAGCCGGATGAAAGTTCTATTCCGTTAAGAACGAGGTCGTAGGCCTTTGCGCGGACAGAACCCTTATCGGAATCGAGCTTAGGGATGTCCTCGTCGAGAGGCATCGTGAACGGATGGTGCATTGCGTCCCAGTTCTGGGTTTCTTCGTTCCACTCAAAGAACGGGAATTCTGTTATCCAGAGGAAGTTCCACTGATCGGGAATTATATCGAGCTTTTTCGCTATGATCAGACGGAGAGCGCCGAGCGTCGGGAGAACGACCCTGTCCTTGTCGGCGACAAAGAGCGCGACGTCACCCTTTTCGCATCCTATGCGATGGCAGATAGCGCCGAGCTCGTCCTCTGTCATAAACTTGGAGAATGAACAGTTCATTCCGTCGTCCGTCATGCGGATGAAGGCGAGACCCTTCGCTCCGATGCCGCGCGCATGCTCGGTAAGTTTGTCTATCTCCTTGCGCGTGAGGACGTTCGACGCGTTCTTTGCGACGATCGCCCTTACGCTACCGCCGCCGGCGACAGCGCCGGAAAACACACCGAAGCCGCAGTCGGCGACGATGTCGGAAACGTCGGTGATCTCCATTTCGAAACGGGTGTCCGGCTTGTCCGAGCCGTACCTCGACATCGCCTCGGCGTACGTCAGCTTGGGAAGCGGAAGCGGGATATCAACTCCCAGCACTTTTTTGAAAAGATATGCGATGAACCCCTCGTTCATCTCCATAACGTCATCCTGGTCAACGAACGACATTTCGAGGTCTATCTGGGTGAACTCCGGCTGACGGTCGGCGCGCAGGTCCTCGTCGCGGAAGCATCTCGCTAGCTGGATATATCTGTCGAACCCGGACACCATGAGAAGCTGCTTGTAAATCTGCGGCGACTGCGGAAGCGCATAAAAACTGCCCTTGTGGATGCGCGACGGGACGAGATAGTCCCTTGCGCCCTCGGGGGTGGATTTAATCATCATCGGGGTCTCGATCTCGATAAACCCGTTTTTGTAGTAATACTCCCGGGCGGCGCGTGCGATCTCGTGCCTCATGAGTATATTCTTCGTGAGCGTCGGACGGCGCAGGTCGAGATAACGGTATTTAAGCGTGAGGTCGTCCCTTACTCCGCCTCCGTCAACGATCTCAAAAGGCGTCGTCTTCGCGGCGCTTATGATCTTGAGCTCATCGACCGCGATCTCTATCCTGCCAGTAGGGATCGTCTCGTTAATCGAGGAACGTACCCTGACCGTGCCTCTTGCGCAGAGAACGTATTCGGAACGGACGGAAAACGCCTTTTCAAAAACGTCCCTGTCGGTCGCGTCGTCAAACGCGAGCTGAATGACCCCCGTCCTGTCGCGTAGGTCGATGAAAATCAGCGAGCCGAGATTGCGGACTCTCTGAGTCCATCCGCAGGCGCAGACTCTCTGACCGACGTCGGAGTCAGTGAACTCACCGCAGTATTTTGTACGTCTGTCGTTTTTAAGAAGCATATCAGCCATAAAACACCTCAGAAATCAAAAATCGTTTTGCCGGCGGCGATTATATCGCCGGCTCCGAGAATCAGTATCATGTCGCCCTCACCGAAGTTCTCGGCGGCGTATTTTGCCGAGTCGGTCACGCTGCCCCCGTATATCCCGCCGGGGATCGCCTCGGCCAGCTGCTCGGAACTGACGTTCCACTTGTTGACCTCCCGGGCGGCGTAAATATCGACGAGCACGGCGACGTCGGCAATCGAAAGTGCTTCGGCGAATTCCCCGAAAAGACTCGCCGTCCTCGAATAGGTATGCGGCTGGAACAAGCAGACAAGCCGCTTGCCGAGACTCTTGGCCGCCGAAATGACAGAGCGAAGTTCCGTCGGATGATGGGCGTAATCGTCGTATACAACGGCGCCGCGCTTTGTGACGCCGAGATATTCGAAACGCCTTGCGACCCCGCGAAAATCTCTCAGAGCCGCCGGTACGTCGTCTGGCGAAGCGCCGCATTCAAGCGCCGCGGCAGATGCCGCAAGCGCGTTGCACACGTTATATTTGCCGGGAAGCGAAAGCCGTACGCCGGTTATCGGCTCTCCGCGCCTGAGGAGCGTAAAGGACGAACTCACGCCGTCGAAAGCAACGTCCGCCGCTGAATAATCGGCGTCGCCGAGACCGAACGAGATCTTTTTGACCCTGTCCGGCAGCAACTCGATCATTTTAAGCGACTCGGCGTCGTCGGCGTTATAGATCACCGTGTCCCCTATCGACGCGTATCTGGCGTATGAATCGCGGAGCATGTCCATGTCCCTGAAATAGTCGGGATGGTCGAACTCAACGTTCGTAACGACGGCCACGGTCGGCAGGAACGAGAGAAAAGAATCACAGTATTCGCACGCCTCGAAAACAAATCCGCCGCCTTTGCCCGTCCTGTATGCCGAGCCGCCGAGTTCCCTTATCTCTGCGCCGCATACGACGGTGGGGTCGAGACCGGCCTGTATCATTATCTCGGATATCATTGCGGTCACGGTGCTTTTGCCGTGGCATCCGGCAACGCCTATCCGTACCGGACTGCGGCTCATGAGCCAACCGAGATATTCCGCTCGGGTAAAGCACGGTATGCCGAGCTTTTTCGCCTCGTCAAGCTCGGGGTTCCCGTTCCTGACGGCGGCCGTGTACACGACGATGTCCGCCCCGTGAACGCTCTCCGCGAAATGACCGTAAACGAGCGGAATGCCCTCCGAAACAAGTTTGTCGGTGAGCTCCGACCTTGTCCTGTCGGAGCCGGTCACGCTGTACCCGGCGCTTTTTGTGATCGAGGCGAGACTCGATACCGATATCCCGCCGGCGCCGATAAAATGGACCTTTTTCGCGGAGGACATTATTTCATTTATTTTTTCAATGTGTTCTTTCACGGAATCCTCCGCAAAGCATTTAATAAACTGATGAACTCAAACGAATACCGCGCCGCCGTAATCGGTAAGCGGCTCCCCGGGAACGAACGAATACCTCACGCCGTGAGAATTAAGAAAATCGTCTATCCTCACATAATCCGGATGCGCCGTCACGTCCCCGAAGAAAAGAAACTCCCCGTCGGGAAGCCACGTTCCGGCGCCGCCTATGAATCCCGCATCATATCCCGGGAGACGTATATTCCCGGGGAATATCACAAGGACTTCAACGCCGTTTTTCAAAAGGGACCCGGCAAGGCCTTTGTCGGCTGTTATCGCAAGCCCTGCGCGCGGAACAGCAACCGAGCAGCGTGCGTAGCCCTGCTTCACCGGGACAAAACTGCCGAAGCTGTTTTTAAGTACCCGGGACGCGGACTCGTGCCCGTACAGAGTATCGCCTACGGCGAGCGCGTCAAGCAGAACGTCATTGGGATACCGGTCGCCGGGAGTTTCGTCCGTCAAAACGAGCCGATCTCCGACGCAGTCGAAAAGACCCGGATTGAGGTCATAATATTCCCCGAAAGTCAGCAGTCTCCCGTCGGGAAACTCAAAGAGGAGCATATCGGCGTGTGATGAAACAGGCGCCGGAAGTCTCCGAAAATAAGGCAAGCGTATCACAACGGCGTGACGGACCTGTAAAGCCCCCGCCACGCCGTCAGATACGCGATTGTCGATAAAAACCTTATACATACCGGGGTTGCCGGCTGATCGTCAGACTGCCCTTGAAACCTTGCCGGAGCGCATGCAGCTCGTGCATACGTGAATGGTCTTGGGAGAGCCGTTTACAACCGCTCTGACTTTCCTGACATTGGGTTTCCACGCTCTGTTGGTCTTTCTTTCAGAGTGAGAAACGTTATGACCGAACGTCACCGCTTTCCCGCAGATATCACACTTTGCCATTATACTACCAAACCTTTCTTACGATCGCGCCGCACGCCGGCGGCGCAAATGCGTTCTTTTACCAATACCACGGAATTATATCACAAACGCCGCGGAAATGCAACTGTTTTTTTATTATTTTATTGCGCGGTGGAGATCAGGCCGATTTTCTCAGCGTAAACCTGCGGCATATGCCCCGAAAATCCGCTCGCGGCGATCGACGCAAACGCCGATGTGACGCCGAAAAGGTCAGATTCCGGAGAAATAAACGCCGCAGCGGACGCGCCCGACGCGCCGCTTCCCCCCGCGAGACTCCCGGCAAGTAGAGTGCTCATAAGCTCGAAAGTCGTCAGCCCTGTGTCGGAAAGACCGGACGAGGTCAATGAATGACGCTGACCGTAATATGACGCTACGTCGGGAGAAACCGAAGCCAGCGAGGCGACAGTCGACGCGAGAGATGAAACAAGCCCTTCGTCTCCTTCAAGAATCACGTCTTTCCCTGCCCTTGAAAATCCCCACGCGGAGAGCGGGAGATAGGTGACGAAATCCTCCGGATTGATGAAGTTGAAGACGTTCGGATATTCTTCATCCGCTCCGTCCTGCCGCAGCGTTGCGGGGGTGGCGAAGGTGTAAACGGAAACGTCCGAAACGGGATAAACCCTGTCAAGCATTACGCCGAGCAGATTTGCGCATGCCGCGCCGCGGCTGTGCCCGCAGACAACTATGATGGGATTTTCGTATTCGGAGAGAGTCTTTTGAGCGCCGAGGAAGACCTCCTCCGCCGCCGAAAGAAAGTTTTCGGAATACACCGCCGACGGGTTACGGGACGGAATTATATCAAAATTCGAGTACCACTCGCCCGCCACGGTCCCGCGCACGGCAATCAGGACCACTGGCCTGACGACGCCGCTTAGTTCGGCAAAACCGAGCCCGACCGTATATGCCGCGGTGTGAGAAACGTCGGTCTCGTTCTTATCGTAATACTTTTGCGTCCTGACCTCAAATCCCGCGTTGGTAAAAAGTTCGGCCGTCGCGGCGGCAAAATGCCCGGTGCAGAGTTCAAGCAACCTCAGAGCAAAATCAGTCGACATCTCACGTGACGATTCTGGAATCACAAAGTCGATAACGGTCGGCTCATGTCCTTCGGGAGTTCCTGTCTCATCAGCCGAGGTGTCGGGGATAACCGTTTCGTCCGCGCTATCGGACACTGCCGCCGACGTGTCCGAGGTGTCATCTCCGATATTCCCGTTTTTATTTCCGCAGCCGCACGCGGCGATCATTATCACCGCGAGGGCAAAACACAATATGGTCTTTCTCATTTCTCTCTCACCACAGTTTTGTTACGGTTTGATTATACACCATTTGAGCGCATGTTTTATTAACGCAGTGTTAAAAAACGCGCTGTAAAAAAACATTTCGCACCCTCTTGCATTTCTGCCGCGGACGTGGTATAATATCACTCGTCCGTGGAGGCATAGCTCAGCAGGTTAGAGTGCATGCTTGACGTGCATGAGGTCACAGGTTCGATTCCTGTTGCCCCCACCA
>JAGABQ010000181.1:0-6673 GCA_017614495.1 Clostridia bacterium | reverse complement strand
CGACATTTTATACAGAAGAGTTGGGTGCGCAGTCGACACGCCGCGGACTCTCTGTATAATCCGCCCTTTTAGCTCAGTTGGTTAGAGCATCTGACTGTTAATCAGGGGGTCGTAGGTTCAAGTCCTACAGAGGGCGCCAAGGCGTCAGGTCTTAATAGATCTGGGGCGGAAAACCGGCGATTTTCGCCGGTTTTCTCTTTTTTTCTCCGTTTTTCTCGCTTTTTTGAAAATCAAAAAAAACGTAAAACAAAAAGATGCATTTGACCTTTTTCGGGTAGTAACTAGGATTTGAACCTTATTTGAGCAAATATCGAAACGCGAAAGAGCAGGGAATTGACCGAAAGAACAGAGAAAAAGAAAGCACAACAATCATAGTCAGACGGAGGGCGAGCGAATCACGGAGCGCAGCGGAGTTATCCTTTCCTCTCCGCCAACGGGTGGATCCTGCGACTTTTTCGCCGGCCCGTTTTGTATCATTGCGGCCTCAGGAGGCTATATAATATATTAGCTTAACCTCCGCAAGTTATTGAGGGAATATTCCCTTTACCTCTTGATTTTTCCCTTGATTTGCTGTATAATATAAGGGAACTCAAGGCGGTGGAGTAATTCTATGAGATTTTTTGATTATAAAAAAATAGCCGGGAAGAGTTGGGATTCAGAACTTCTCGGACTGGTTGGCGCTATCTACAAAGAAGCGGGCAAACAGGAGTTATATCTGAAACAAAAGCCCGATAAGCTCGAAAAACTTGTCGAGATCGCAAAGATCCAAAGCACCAAGGCTTCCAACGAGATAGAAGGTATCGTTACGACCGATACCCGTATACGGCAGCTGATGAAAGAGAAAACCGCTCCGAAGAACCGCGATGAAAACGAGATCGCCGGGTACAGGGACGTTCTTGCTGTAATCCACGAGAGTTTTGATGCAATTCCGATAACCCAAAACTATATTCTCCAACTCCATAAGATACTGTTCAGTTATACGCAAAATCCGGACGCCGGCAGAACAAAAAGCGTACAGAACTATATCAGCGCAACCTACCCGGACGGACATACGGAAACTCTTTTTACCCCTCTTGATCCGTTTGAAACACCGGAGGCTCTTGACAGAATCTGCGCGGAATACAACCGCGTTATCGGGAATAAGGAACTTGAGCCGCTGATCGCTATTCCTGTGTTTATTCATGATTTTCTCTGCATTCATCCGTTTAACGACGGCAACGGCCGCATGAGCAGACTGCTTACCACGCTGCTTCTTTACAGAGCGGGTTTTTACGTTGGAAAATACGTTTCTCTCGAAGCGAAGATCGCGAAAAACAAAGACCTGTATTACGATGCGCTGTCTGAGTCTCAGAACGGGTGGCATGACGGAAAAGATGATCCCGTTCCGTTTATAAAATATTTGCTGGGAACCGTTCTCTCGGCATATAGGGACTTTGAGGAGAGATTTACGATCGTGGATGGAAATCCTTCCGCGCTGGAATCTGTCAGAAAAGCCGTACTTATGAAAATCGGAAGATTCAGCAAACAGGACATTATTGCACTTTGCCCTTCGCTCAGTCTCAGTTCAATCGAACAATCTCTTCGCAAACTTGTTGCCAACGGCGAGATAGTCCGTGCCGGCAAAGGAAAAAACACTTTCTACACGAGAATCGGGTGATTATTCCCTTCGGAATTTCATGCGGTCCCGGGAATACGGATCCTGGTAAAAAGCAGGTATAAGGAGGATGAGGACTATGAATTATGTTAAAAAACTCGCGGCGTTAACGGCCGCGTTTCTGATCGTCCTCTCTTTCCTGGCGGCCTGCGGCGAAAGGCGCCCCGACGGAATACACGAAACGCAGGTGATTCGTCAGTTATCCGTTCAGGAATACGGTCCGTACGTTTTTTATTCTCGGGGAGCGGTCATACGGTACAACAGAACCACGAACGAAGTGAGCCGCCCCGGAGATGACCCGGAATGCGACGGAGCGGAGCTGCTCAACGGAACCGTGACCGAACTCAATCAGATATACGAAGGCAAGCTGATTTTTTCCTGCTTCACCGCATTTTCGCACGATTTCCGGTACGTCAGCTACGACGTCGTCAGCGGTAAAACGAAGGTGATCGCTTCTCTCGGCGAAGCGGAGACAGCCGCGAGTCATACCGCCGCCGTTTTCGACGGATATCTTTATTACGCCAGAAAACTGCTAAAGGAAGGCGGGGACAGAACGAAGCTTTCCGACTATGAAACGTATTTCTGCCGCACCTCTCTTTCGGGAGGAAGCGAGGAAAGGATTATGCGGGCTGACGGAGCCGCGCTTTTCGCAGTCACTCCCGGCAGACTCGTTACGATAAAAGACGGAAAACTTCTGTCCGCGGACGTTAATACAAAGGAAGAGACCCTTCTTATGGATTTTGACGAGTACGGTTTTTCGGGACCCGCCGGCAAATCGAGCGCCCTTGGAAACAGCGTGTTCTTCCTTTGCAAAGGTGTGAATAACGATCAGGTAATAGTCCGTGCGGACGCTGCCGCAGGAACGGCCGAGGTCATTGTAAACGAACCGGTATTTTCCTTCTGTCTGACTGACGGAGGCATATTTTATCTTCCAAAAGTGACGCGCGACGGAAAAATGAAGGACGACAACGGAGAAGAAATAACAGTCCCCGCGGAAGTCCCGGGGAACGAACTCTGTTTCTGTGAAACCGACGGAAGCGGCTGCCAAGTCGCCGCGAAACTCGGGCAGGTGAACGCAAGAGGTGATTTTACCGTCATTGACGGGAAACTAATCGGTTTGCTCGGAGCATACGATCCCGAAGACGCCTTGTCGGTAACGGCGTTCTTCGGAACGATCGACCTGAAGACGGGACAGTATTCCACGGCTTTTTCACCCGACGCCGCCGACGCCGTTACAGCACGATGAAAACCAAAGCGGGACTGATAAAGCCGGCGCTGTACGCGCTTGTCGTTTGCCTTGTTCTTCCGTACGCCGCTGCGTGCTCGGGAGGATACAGCGTTACTTTCGTATACGGATACGGCGGTAAAAAAGATGAGTTTACCGGCGTATCGGGAAAGATTTCCGAACCCGAAACCGAAAGCCGTACGGGTTATGACTTCTGCGGCTGGTATTATACCGGCCCTGACGGCGAAAAGAAATACTGGGATTTTGAAGCGGATGAGATTTCAAAAAACACTGTTTTGATCGCCGACTGGCAGCCGAGGTCGGTCAGCATTTTTCTCGACCCGGACGGAGGAACGATAGCGGAAGATACCGTCGTCGCGACCTGGGGTGAAAATATCGCGATACCTGAACCCGAAAAAGAAGGATACTGGTTCATCGGCTGGACGGAACGCGATCGCGAAACCGTCTTCGCGGCAAAGGACGTCACTTTCGAAAACGACCTGTATCTCAAGGCGGTCTGGCTTCAATTCGATCCAAACGCCGTGATAACATTCGGCAGATTCGAACAGGACAACGATCCGACAAACGGCCCGGAACCTATCGAATGGGTGATACTCGACAAAACCGGAGACGCCTATCTGCTTCTTTCGCTGAAAGTGCTGGACGCTCAGCCGTACGATCCGGTTCCGCTTTCGGAAAGAAAGACAAGTCCGGCGTGGTCCGACTGCGCACTCCGAGGATGGCTGAACGGGGATTTTTACCGCACCGCTTTCACTGATGCCGAAAGAGCGCAGATCCTGCCGCGTACCTTCGACGATATTTCGGTGACCGATTACGTATCTCTCATCAGCACATCTGAAAAGAAAACGCTTCTTGACGCGCGCCGTAAGGAGCTATGCTTTGCAGAAGCCACTGAATACGCTCTTTCGCGCGGACTCCGACTGGACAACACCCGCGGCGACGACTGGTACTGCTGGTGGTGGTTGCGGCAGGAAAAAAACGATTTGACGAACGGCTCTGTCCGCTATCCGCATGGATTTAGAGGATGGGGGACCGGAAACGATTACAGCTGCCTTTACGGTGTGCGCCCGTCAATCGTCGTAAAGAGCGATTCGATCAACTGATATCATGAAACTTATACGCGCCGAACTGAAAAAGTATTTTTCTTCAATTCCGGCGGCGATCCTTATCGCCGCCGTTATTTCGGTTTCGGCACTTGTTTCGGTTATCGCGGCGCGGGGAGAATCAGACGGAAGAGCAGAGGCGCGCGCGTTCGAAGAATACGTTTCGGACACTGAAGCGGCAGAAGAATATCTTGCCTCTCTCGTTTCACTTATAAGCGGCGACACGGAAGATCCGGCAGTTCCGAAAACCTGGTCCGACCGGACCGACGATTATATAATCCTGTCCCGGGCGTCGGAACGCGCGAAAGCACTGGCGGGACATGAAGCCCTCGCGCTGCGCCGGGCGAACGACGCCGGACGGCGGGCTGAGGATCTTGCAGCGATGGGTTTCGATCCCGACGGATTCACCGTCCGTTCGGAGGAAAAGTACAAAGAGGCTTTTCTGCGCGTCAGCGGACGTGTAAATACCGGCTCGGGTTACGTTTACGGGTGGGGAGCGTTCTTCGGAAACGAATATCTGATCGTACCGGTTATGATCCTCGCCGTCTTTTCGGCTTCATTCGTCTTCGTCAACGACCGGGCGGCAGGATACGACAGTATAACGAGAACGGCAAAACGCGGCAGAGCTTCAGCGGGAGTCGCCAAATCGGCCGCACTCGCCGCCGTCGTTTTCGTGGGATCGCTGGCGGTCAGCGCGACGTCGCTTGCCGCGACGTGCGCCGTTTGCGGTCTGTCCGACCCGACGGCTCCCGTACAGGCGCTTCCCGGATACGAATTCGTTCCGATTCTTTGCTCTCTTGCGTTGTTTGCAGTCATCCGTTCGCTCCTCTCAGCGCTGTCTGCCTGCGTTTTCGCTTTTATCTGCTCGCTTTTATGCTGCCTGTTCCCGGCTTATCTTTTTTCGGTTCCGGCGGGATCGGCGATGACCGCCCTTCTTTTTGCCGCATTTTACGGAAAACAAAGCGCCGCGGTTCCCGTTGGAGTGTTTTTCAACCCCGCCGCGCTCGCCGATGGAAACGGGATCTCGAAACTGCCGCGTTTTGTGAATCTGCTTGACAATCCCGTCGGACTTTTGCCGCTTGCGGTACTCTTAGGGATAGCCGAGATTGTTCTGCTCGCCGCGGCGTCGGTTGTCATTTACGCTTTCCCATTCGCTCTTCCGTCGGTAAAAGTCCGGCGTGAAAAGAAAAAGGACGCTGTCGGCGGAACGGCTGAAATCAGGACGCACGCTCTGAGTCCAGGCACTTACGAAACGGTAAAGACACCGGTTTCGGTTACGCTCGCGATCCTTGTCGTCTGTCTTGCGGCGAGCGCCGCGGTCGTTTTTTCGACGTCCGGCAGCATGAGCCGCTACGACGAGGCGCTGTATTATACCTACGTTGAACAGCTGAGCGGACTTGACGCGGATGAAAGGGTGGATTATGCCGTCGGCGAAAGGGCGCGGATCGATTTCGCACTGTCGGGATTCGACGGAGTTGCCGAAAGATTTGAATCGGGTGAGATCACGAGAGACGAATACACGAGGGCCCTTAATGCTTATTACGACGCGAAAGCGGAGGACGCCGTCTTCTCAAAAGTCGAGAAGTACCTCGCGTACACCCGTCTTCAGTCTTTGGAACGCGGAGTTGATATCGCTCCGGTCTACGACACAGGTATCGGGATTTACGCGGGCGGCGGAACCGATTTTTTTGCCGCCGCGGTAATATGCATATTGCTGTCGAACGTCTGGGCGGTAGAGTATTCTGGTGAAAACGGCGGTTTTTCGCGCATCCTCTCGGCGTCACGTCACGGAAGGAAAAAGGCTGCGGCGCTCAAGCTTGCAGCCGGCTCCGCCTTCGGCGCCGCAGTAGCGGTTTCGTTCAGAATCGTACGGCTGACTGTCCTGCGGCATTTGTACCTTTTCCCATCCCGAAGCGTCCCGCTTTGTGCGTTGAGAGATTTTTCGCGCTTCTCCACAGGAGCGACCGTCGGGGGATGGATAGCGGCGGATCTCGCGCTGTCCGCGGTTTTCGGGCTGTTATCCGCTGTTTTCGTCTGCGTTATTTCATACGTTTTCAAAAAATACCTGCTCTCTCTTACTCTTTCGGCAACGCTTTTCGCCCTGTCGGAGTTCCTTTCGGCGAAGCTAGGCCCCGCCGTCGGATTTACTTCACTTTCTCATCCCACGTCGATTGTATCAGGATTTTTACAGGATAAACCGGTAACCGGGATAATATTGACAACCGCCGTACACCTGCTTTTCGCCGGGATCGCTGCGGCTGTCTGCTTCATTTCACTCCGGCGGTCCCGGATTCGTAAACCGAAAGGATAAAAAACGGACGATTCGCGCGTGTGTGGCGGTTTTGAAAATGGGAGCACGACTCGATGATGAACATAAACCAAATGAAGCAATCAAGGATTGCATCCATTAAGCTTGTTCGCCAGGTTTATTAATGCTGCACGGTTACGGCTGAAAGTTGGAAAAAGGTCGCGTTTTATCCGTCAGAGATCTAAACCGACCGCACACCACAAGGCGTCAGGTCTTAATAGATCTGGGGCGGAAAACCGGCGATTTTCGCCGGTTTTCTCTTTTTTTCTCCGTTTTTCTCGCTTTTTTGAAAATCGAAAAAAGCGTGAAACAAAAAGATGCATTTGGCCTTTTTCGGGTAGTAACTAGGATTTGAACCTTTT
>JAGABQ010000180.1:0-7249 GCA_017614495.1 Clostridia bacterium | reverse complement strand
TCGACAATTTCTTCGTCCGTAAACGTTTCGCAGTAAATATGGTGATCGATCCTCGCGGTCTTTGACGCGAGACGGAACCGGTTATCAGAGACAAGCTCCTCCGTGGCGCTGTCGAGGATCACGGAAAGCGCCCCGCTAAACGTCTCGTCCGGGATGTCGTCCATATCCGCCCCGTCCATAAACGAATATCTTCCCGCGGGGTCTCCCACACAGAAAACCTTTTTCTCCGGAAAGTTTGTACGGATGATCTCGGCAAGGCCGGTCTGGCTTCCGATGGCGTCCCCGTCCGGCGAACAGTGTCTGTGAACTATTACCGTATCGTAATCACGTATCAGAGCGATAATTTTTTCAAACATTCACTGTGCCCTCCGGCGGTTCGATCCCGAGTTCGTCGTATATCTTTTTGACGCACGCCTCGGAGCCGGCGTCAAAGTTGACCGAGAAATCGCAGAATTCTATGTTTCTCATCTCGAAATCTATCGACATTATCCTGTTGATTTTATCCTCAACGTTGATGTTGCGCTCGAGTATGTTTACAAGGATATTGCGTTTGTCCCTTTCGGTAAATACGAGCGCGGCGCGCGAACGGTATTTGTTTTTGAGCGTCAGAGCGCCGCAGATGTCGATGGGGATGACTGCAATCTTGCCGTTGTCGACTATTCCCGAGATCTGGCTTTCGGACGTCCCGAAATCATACGTCCCGTAGACAGTCGTTTCAAGGAATATCCCGTCGTCGCGCTCTTTTATGAATTCTTCTTTCGAAACGAAGCGGTACGCGGATTCCGGCTCTCCCGAGACGCGGGGCCTGGTGGTCGTCGTCACCGGCTTGGAAAATCTCGGATCGGAGGTCAGTATGGAGGCGATCTCGGTCTTTCCGGTCCCGGTGGGTCCGACTAGACACAGGACGCCGCCCTTTGTGAGGTCGGGTTCTTTTTCGACGAACGATTTTCCGATCGTCTTCGCGAGATGGATGAAGTCGGAATACGAATTGACCGAAAGCAGCCCGGAGAGGGAAGTGTTCCACGGTTTTCTCATCAGTACGGGGTACGACGCCTGAGACGATGAAATGTTGTGAGAAGCGTCGTCAAGAAGTATGTCTATGTGAACGAGGTCCTTTCTCGTCCCGATCAGTATATTGCCCTGAGGTACGTCCGGGAAATCCTCCATCAGTCTCCGCGCTCTCGCGCTCATGCACTGCGGAGGGACCGACGTTATGAAAAATACGTCTGCTATCCTGCACAGGTCCCTCACAAAGCTCTGCGCGCCCTTGAACAGCGGCTGATGAAGGACGAACTCGGGATCGGAAAAATAATCTATACGCTCGTCCGATCTGTCGCCGAGCTTACCCCAGGCTTTTATATGATTGATGTCGAAAACCGGATCGTCGCCGTATTTTTCGCGAAGCAGCGACAGGGCGTACGTGTTGCATTCGTACAGTATATCATCGACGTCCAGTCCGATTCTTAAACGGTATTTTCTCATTTTTTGTTTCCATTTCAGTCGGGACAGATTGCGGTTTCGGCTTGTAAACTGATTTGCCGGGGCGCGCTGTCCAGCCACTTTATTATATCATAACGTTCAGTTAAAAGCAATAATTGCGGCCGAAACGGGAGTGAAAAACTCAAAAACAAATAATCGGACTTACGCGCCGCCGGGGCGTTTACGGCTTGATTTTCAACTCGGAAAGTGGTATAATAAAAATTTGGGATTGAATGGATACAAGGGATCCCGATTATTATCATCACGGCGGTCTTTTTTCCCTGATCGGGAGACAAGGAACGCCAGAAAAACATCTCACAGGAGAATCGGTATGAGTGAACTTAAACGAACGCTTTTGTATGACGTCCACGTAAGATCCGGAGCCACGATGGTGGATTTCGGCGGATGGGAAATGCCCATCCAGTATCCGGAGGGGATAGTTGCGGAGCATCTTTACACGAGATCTTGCTGCTCGCTTTTTGACGTTTCGCACATGGGGCGTCTTATTGTCGAAGGCCCCGAGCGCGTTGCTTTTCTTCAGCACGTTCTGTCGAGCAACGTATCCGCCCTTGAAGTCAACCGGGCGCAATACTGCATAATTCCGACGGAAGACGGCGGCGCGGTTGACGACGCTTATCTTTACCGTTTTGAGGAGGACCGTTTTCTGCTCGTCGTGAACGCGGCGAACACCGACAAGGACCTCGCGTATCTTTCGCCGATCGTAAAGAAATACGACTGCGTCATAAGAATTATAACAAACGAAACGGTCTCGATAGCTGTTCAGGGCCCAAAGAGCGCGGAGATGCTCTCGGTGCTCTCGGGCGGCGTCGAAGTTACGGGACCGAAACGCAATTCACTCAGCACAATGATGCTCGAGGGCCGTGAAGTCCGCATTGCAAGGACAGGATATACGGCCGAGCCGGTCGGCTACGAGCTGTTTCTCAAAAACGAAGACGCAGAATGGGCGTGGGACCGGCTTGTCGGTCTCGGAGCAAAGCCCGCGGGGCTCGGCGCCCGCGACACTCTGCGCACGGAGGGCATGCTTCCGCTTTACGGAGATGAAATGGGGACCGACGTTGAAGGGAATCCCATGCCGATATTCGCGCTCTCGCTTGCCAAATTCGCCGTATCGTTCGACGAATCAAAAGGCGATTTTGTCGGCCGCAAAGCGCTTCTTAAACAGTCGGAGGCTCAGGCGGCCTTCCGCTCCGGCAGTTTCACGCGCGAGGCCATGGACGTGCTTCCGAAGCAGGTACGCCCCATCGCGCTCATCGACCGGGGTGTGATGCGCCACGGAATGGAGATTTACCGTAACGGCGAAATGATCGGCTGGGTCACGAGCGGAACGATGATCCCGTACTATCTGACGGAAGGCGAAGGCGCCGACGTCAGGCTTTTGCCGGAAACGGGTAAGCGCGCAATCGGCATCGCCTACATATCGTCCGACGTCCCGGTAAACGGCGAGGTCGAGGTCGACGTACGCGGCAGGCGCCTGAGAGCAGTTATTCCGCAGAAACATTTGATCAACAACGTGCCGCCTTACGCGGTTCCCGTTATTGCAAAATAAACATAAACAAACATCCGATTAAGGAGGAAAACATAATGAACATCAAAACAGAACTCAAATACAGCCGCGACCACGAGTGGGTCGCCGAGGAAGACGGACTTTGCGTTATAGGCATTTCCGATTACGCTCAGGACGCGATGGGAGACATCGTATTCGTAAACATGCCTCAGGTGGGCGACGCGGTCGTCACAGGAGAATCTTTCGGGGATCTCGAGTCCGTCAAGGCGGTCTCCGACATGCTTTGCCCGGTCACCGGGACGGTCGCCGAAATAAACGAAGAGCTTCTTGACTCTCCGGAAAAGCTGAACGAAGACCCGTACGGCGCATGGATAATCAAAGTTTCTGGAGTTTCAGAGACCGATGAGCTGTTGAGCGCTTCAGAATACGAAGCGTTCTGCGCGGAGGCGTAAATATGGGCAGTTACGTTCCTTCAACGGAGGAACAGCGCCGCGAAATGCTCGGGGCGATAGGTCTTTCTTCATACCGCGAACTTTACCGGGACGTACCGGAAAGCATGATCCTCGACCGGCCGCTTGATCTGCCGGAAGGCATGAGCGAACTCGAAGTCCGTGAAGCGATGAAAAAAACGGCGTCGAAAAACACCGTTTTCGGCACGGTGCTGCGCGGAGCCGGAGCATATGACCATTACATTCCGTCGATAGTGAAGTATATACCGGCAAAGGAAGAGTTTCTTACCGCGTATACTCCGTATCAGGCGGAGATAAGCCAGGGTGTCCTGCAGTCCATTTTCGAGTATCAGACGATGATCTCGGAGCTCACGGGCATGGACGTTTCAAACGCGTCGGTATATGACGGCGCGACGGCCGCGGCTGAGGCGGCGGCAATGTGCCGCGACCGCAAACGCCGCGTCACGCTGATATCGGAAACCGCTCATCCCGACGTTATCAACACCGTCCGGACGTATTGCTACGGCACAAACGACGAGCTCGTCGTCGTGCCGATGAAGGACGGAAAAACCGACAGGGACGCCCTGAGATCGCTTCTCAACGACGGCGTCGCGTCGTTCTATCTGCAGCAGCCGAATTTCTTCGGGCTGTTCGAAGACGCCAAAGAGCTCGGCGAGATCGTCCACTCGGCGGGCGCGATGTTCGTGATGGGATGCAACCCGATCGCTCTTTCGATAATGAAAACCCCGAGAGACTGCGGCGCGGATATCGCGGTCGGCGAGGGCCAGCCGCTCGGTATGCCGATCGGTTTCGGCGGACCTTATCTCGGTTTTATGACTATAACGATGAAAAATATCCGCAAACTTCCGGGACGTATCGTCGGCGAAACAACCGACGACGCCGGGAACAGGGCCTTCGTTCTTTCGCTTCAGGCGAGAGAGCAGCATATCCGGCGCGAAAAAGCGAGTTCGAACATCTGCTCGAACGAGGCGCTCTGCGCGCTGACCGCCGGCCTTTATATGGCGACGATGGGTCCCGACGGAATGGCCGAGGCCGCGCGCCAGTCTATGGCAAAGGCGCATTATCTCGAAAAGGCGCTTTGCGGTATCAAAGGCGTCAGCCGGCGTTACGGCGGCGAATTCTTCCACGAGTTCCTGCTCGATATGCCGAAGACAGAGGCGATTGAGGCGGCTCTCATGAAGAAAAACGTCCTTTCCGGTCTGCCTTATGACGGCGGAATGCTCTGGTGCGTGACCGAAAAGGTCAGCAAAGAAAAGCTCGACGAGGTCGTTTCGGTGGTGAAGGAGGTGCTCGCATGAAACTGATATTCGAAAAAAGCGTCCCCGGACGCGGGTGCAATATCCTTCCCAAGTGCGACGTTGAGCCCGTTTCCTTGCCGTCGGGTCTTGCCCGCGAACACGCGCCGCGCCTGCCCGAACTCAGCGAAACAGACATTTCAAGGCATTATACCGAGCTGAACAAACAGGTTTACGGCGTCAACAGCGGGTTTTATCCCCTCGGCTCCTGCACGATGAAATACAATCCGCGCATAGACGAGGAGGCCGCGGCGCTTGAGGGATTTACAAACGTTCATCCTCTCGCGCCGAAAGAAACGGTCGGCGGCTCGCTCGAAGTGCTCGAAAAACTCCGCAAAAGTCTTTGTGAGATAACCGGAATGGACGGCATGACGTTCCAGCCCGCGGCGGGCGCGCACGGAGAGTTTACCGGCGTCCTTCTGATAAAACAGTATCACGACTCAAGAAAAGACTCAAAGCGTACAAAGATCATAGTGCCGGACTCTGCCCACGGGACCAACCCCGCGACGGCGGCTATGTGCGGCTATCAGGTCGTCAACGTCCCGTCGGCGCCCGA
Source organism: Clostridia bacterium (assembly GCA_017614495.1). Taxonomy (GTDB): domain Bacteria; phylum Bacillota; class Clostridia; order Oscillospirales; family CAG-272; genus Colimorpha_A. The sequence continues at coordinate 1,924 of JAGABQ010000180.1, read as the reverse complement.
CGGCTGCGTGGATATCGGGGAACTGAAAAAAGTTCTCGGCGACGACACCGCGGGGCTCATGCTGACGAATCCCAACACGGTCGGCATTTTTGACGAAAACATCCTCGAAATAACGAAACTCGTTCACGGCGCGGGAGGTCTCTGCTATTACGACGGAGCCAACCTCAACGCGATAATGGGAGTCGTTCGTCCCGGAGATATGGGATTCGACTGCGTGCATCTTAACCTGCACAAGACGTTCGCAACGCCGCACGGCGGAGGAGGACCCGGCGCCGGAGCCGTAGGATGCAAAGAATTCCTTAAACCCTTCCTGCCGCATTCCGCGCTTATGGAAAAGCCCGGAAGCGTTCAGGTGCGCGCGTTTATGGGCAATTTCCTCGTCTGTGTCCGCGCGCTCGCCTACGTCCTGACGCTCGGGCGCGAAGGGATAAAAGAGGCCTCTACAAACGCGGTCCTCAACGCGAATTATCTCATGCACAGGATAAAAGGCACGTTTGAGCCTGCGTTTGACCGCATCTGCATGCACGAGTTCGTCCTCGATCTTTCGGAATACGAAAAGGAGACGGGCGTTTCTGCGCTCGACGTGGCGAAATCTCTCATCGACTGCGGCATGCATCCGCCGACGATGTATTTCCCGCTCATAGTGCACGAGGCGCTTATGCTCGAGCCGACGGAGACGGAGAGCAAGGAGACCCTCGATATGGCCGCGGACGCGTTCCGCCGGCTTTACGATCTCGGTAAATCCGATCCCGGATATATGCATAGCTCGCCTCACGGCACTCCGATAGGACGGCCCGACGAGGTCAAGGCGGCGCGCAATCCCGTTGTCAGATATTCTTTTGAATGATCGACCGGCTTTTGACCTTTGAAAGCGACGGGCTCGATCCGTACCGCAATCTTGCGACAGAGCAGCACCTGCTGGAATCCGTTTCTGACGGGTGCTGCATTCTGTACTTGTGGCAGAACGAGCGGACCGTCGTTATCGGCAGGAATCAGAACGCCTGGGCGGAATGCCGCGCCGATCTCCTCAGAAGGGAAGGCGGCCGGCTCGCGAGGCGGCTTTCCGGCGGGGGCGCTGTTTATCATGACACCGGAAATCTCAATTTCACGTTTATCATGAAAACCGCGGACTACGACCTAGACAGACAGCTTAACGTCATCGGCGCCGCCTGCGGCGCGCTCGGGATATCGACCGAGCGCTCGGGCAGGAACGACCTGCTCGCGTCAGGGAAAAAGTTTTCCGGCAACGCGTTTTACCGTCACGAGGGCAGATCGTATCACCACGGCACTCTGCTCGTTGACGTCGACACCGCGCGCATGGGGAGATATCTCAGCCCGCCTGCGGCAAAGCTCGAAACCAAGGGAGTTAAAAGCGTCCGCTCAAGGGTTGTGAATCTCCGCGAAATCGAGCCCTCGATCACAGTCGGGGCGCTCAGATCCGCGCTTAAAACCGCTTTTTCGGAGGTTTACGGCCGCAGTTCCGAGTCCTTCGGACCGATAGACGAGACTGCTGTCGCGGCCCTTACGGAGCGTTATTCGAGCGACGAGTGGCTTTTCGGCCGCCGCATTCCTCTGACCTTCCGCTGCGAAAAGAGATTCCCGTGGGGCGGGATAGAACTGCAGATCGTCGCCGACCGCGGTTACGTCGAAGAGGCGGCGGTCTATACTGACGACATGGATCACGAAACGGCCGAAAAAATCTGCGCGGCGATCCGCGGCTGCCGTTTTTCGGCCGAAGAGCTTTCGCGCAGGATAGAATCCTGCGGCGTCCCGCACGCGCGGGACATTATTCTGATGTTATCGGAACAGGAGATCTGAAATGTACGATTACGATCTTATTGTGATTGGCGGCGGTCCCGGCGGCTACGAGGCGGCGGTGCGCGCCGCAAAGCTCGGGCTTAAAACCGCGCTCGTCGAAAAGGAC
>JAGABQ010000179.1:0-5083 GCA_017614495.1 Clostridia bacterium | reverse complement strand
TGATCCCCGTGGTTCGCGAGCAAGACCCAGGATTTGTTTTTTCCCTTTCCGACCCCGAGCAGATTTTCTTTTTTGCCGAGCTTTATGCGGTACGATTTTTTCTCCATGTTCCAGGTGCTGTTGCCCCTGCCCCGGATAGAGGCCGAATCGCTCTCATAAAGCACGCCGCCGTCGGTATCGACGGTCGTCAGGGCGCAGTCGATATAGACCTCCTTCGATGTCACGTCCCCGCCGGTCTCGGTCATTATCGAGAGAACCGGCATGTCGAGGATATCGTACGCGAATATCGCGGTGACGCTCTCCGGTACGTTCCCGGGAGATTCTTTTCTCGTGGCGGAGGTCAGCCCGTCGCTCCATCCGGCAAATCTGTACCCGGTCATCGGCACGGCGGTCACCGGCGTGTATTCTCCGTCATCCCCGGGGGACTGGATCCGTCTGCCGCTGATATATCCCGGGACGTTCCCCGTTTTCGCGTCTCCGGCCTTTTCGGGACCGGCGACGTAATATCTAACCGTTCCGTCTGGGCTCGGAACGAAGCCCGAGGTTTCGGCGGGCACAACCGCGGGCGCGCCGCACCCGAAAACGCAGACCGCGACGGCAAGACATATAAGCGCGGCGGCCGCGCGCGAAAAAACTCTTTTCACCGTTCCCTCCCTTCCCGGAATCCGCATTCCGATTTTTTCTGCATTATATCATACGGGCCCGCCCGTGTCAATGACGGGCGCTCCCTGCAATTCAAAAAGAGCCGCTGTCGGCTCTTTTAGTTTTACATATCGAGGAACGGCCGGTAGTTGCTTCTCATGAGGAGAAGCGGCGCGACCGTTATGTCGTTTTCGGGCTTCTTTTTCGTCGTTATGCGGTCGTACAGAGAGTTTATCGCTATCCTCCCCTGACGGGACGGGCTCTGATAGATCGTCGCCGTCATTATCCCGTTCTCGAGATACGGGACTATGCCGTCGAAAATGTCAGTTCCGATAAGTTTTATCCCCTTATCGCGGTATTTTTCGTCTATGCAGCGGCACACTCCGAGCGAGTTTGCCGACACAACGTATATTCCCCTGACGTCCGGATGATCGGTGATTAGCCGGTCGGCGGTCTCGAAGGCGAGGTCGGGGTCGTCCATCGAGCAGTACGCACCGATGTACCCGAGTCCGCGCTCCGCGGCGCCCTCCTCGAAGCCGCCGGTCTTTTTGAGGTGCTCGCGGTTCTCCATCGTACCCGCGATGACGGCGCAGGCGGAGCCCGCCGGCAGAGTGAGCGAAAGCGCCTCGGCGGCGAGCCGGCCGGACATCTCGGCGTCTATATGGACGCTCGGTATGCTGTCCTTTTCCTCTATTCTGTGCGCCACGACGACGTAGGATATGCCCGCGTCGTCCAGTTTTCTGTATATTTCCGGTCTGAAAACCGTCGACGAGGGGAAAAGGAGCACGCCCTTTATGTCTCCGTCGTCAATGAACCGGTCGATTATCTCCGCCATTTCGGCGTCGCCGTAAAGCGACGAGAACTTGCGGAGCTCGACCGAGACGTTGCGGTCCTCGAGGTCGTCGAGCTCGTCGTCGATGCCCTTTTTTATCCGGCTGTAGTATTCGTGCCAGACGTCGGGATAGGTTATGCCGATCTTTATCGGCGTGCTCGCGAGAGAACGCGCGTACCGGTTGTAGCGGTACCCCATGCGCCTTGCCGTTTCGCGCACTTTTTCCCTCAGCTCGGGGCTGACGCCCGGACCTCCGGTCAGCGCCTTGCTGACCGTACCCTGGGCGATCCCCAGCTCTCTTGCTATGTCGTAAACTGTGGCTCTCATTTTTTTGCGCGGTTGCCGCCCGTTAGGGCGACGCCGCTTCCTTCCTGGCCGCGTCTCAGCGTGACGAGACCTTTGCGCTAGGGCAATGGGATATCAGGAACTTCTCGACGAACTCAAAGTCGGCGTCCTCCGCGTAGACCTGATTTCTGTCAAGCTTCTGATTCACGTGGATCGTGCCGCGCTTTCTGCGGGATTTGATCGACGCCACGTATCTGAACTCTGTCGTCATCGTGCTGCGTGCGGCTACGCCGAGCCCCGAGCCGATCATATACGGCTTGCCCGCTGCGAGCCCGACAGCAGTCGTTATCCAGCCGAGCGCCTCGGCCTTTTTGAACTGCTTCGGCATCTGTATATGGCTCACCGAGTCCTCGGTCATCTCAAAAAGCACCTGATATTTCCAGCCGTACGTCGCCGCGAGTATGAGATACGCGATTATGCTGAGCGGCAGCAGGACGCCGAACACAACGATGAGGAGCGTCTTGCCCATCCCGAGTAAATCGCCGAAAACCGTGAAGCCGCCGTCTATCAGACCTATTATGAGCCCGAACAGAAGCATGATTCCGCACGAAATGCCGAGGACCTTCCACACCGTGAAAATGATCGTCGGGTTTTTGAGCATTTTGTATTCGTAAGTCCAGCGATAGACGCCGTCCGGGCAGAGCCAGATATTCTCCGAGACCTTTTCGCCCTTGAACTCGATGCCGGTTTCTTTTTGTTCAGTCATTCCGATACACCTTTCGTAAAGCCGCCGCGCGTCATACAATCATAATATATTATACACAATATCGCCGGAGTTTGCAACGGCAGGCACGTAAAACCGGCGTTTTTTCGACGAAAAATACCCTTTTTCGTGCGCAAACCGGGGGCTTCCCCGGCGGCGGTCAGTCCTCCGTCTGCTCGGAGAGCACGCGGCCGCGCAGGGCGTTGAACCTCCGCGTCAGCTCGTCGATAAGCTCGAAATCGCTCCGCGAGTATTTTCTGTATTCGTATATCCCGCAGCGTTCATTAACCGTTTTTCCGAGTACGGTTTTTTCGTACTCGAAATAATAGCTCCACGGGCTGTAGTCCGTCACGAAATCGTCGCTTTTCGGTCTTTTCGAAAGCGACGCGACGCGGCTTTTATCAATGAACTTTTCAAACTCCCGCACGGCGTCGGGAGCGGCCTCGTATCTCGTCACGACGGTCGGCGAGCTGTGTACCTCTCTGTCCCTGCATTCGACGAACCAGTTTCCCTCTCCGTCGCGCTTCAACTCCGACCTGTGCCCGGCGCCGAGCATATCGCAGTATCCCGGGCTGTATTCAAATTCCAGAAGTTTAAAACCCTTCATATTTCCGTTTTCTCCCCTTCAGGTTTTATTCTATTTTACCACTTTGCGCCGCAAAAGTAAAGCAAAACCCGTTCCCCCGCGCCAATACGCGAGGAAACGGGGTATATCGGGTTGTTCCTCCGTCAGAAAGTCACCGTCTCCGGGGCTTTCGTGAAGGAGCAGAAGGTCGCCGTCGCGTTTTTGAAGTACAGGACCTGGGTGTTGCCGTCGTCGGGGCTGTACATCGCCTTCAACTCCGGCATTTTTTCGAGCATCGCCACCTTGACGGCGCGGTCGTCGTCGTCAACGAGCTCTCCCGAGAGCCGCAGCCACTCGCCGCCGTTGAAGGCGCATATCTCGGCCTTCGGATTTATTGCGAGCTGTTTTGACACCGGCTTGACCCTGCCGGTCTGGATATAGAGTTTCCCGCCGTAAAGCAAGGCGGTGCCGAACGGCCTCACCCTCGGCTGATCCCCCTCGACCGTCGCGAGATAATACGTCTTTGCCTCGTCAAGAAAACGGTATACTTTTTCGATCCCTTCCATGTTGAGTTCCCCCTTTGATTGCGTTTTTTCGGTTTGAGCGGATCACAGTTTCGTCTGTATCACGGCGCACGCGACGCCCGCGACGGTGAGGACTATGCCGACGGTCAGAAAGACCGCGACCCTCCTTTTCAGGGCGGCGTAGTGTTCCGGCGAGCCGTCGAGCAAATTTGCCCGCACGTAAGACACGAGCGCCGAAAACAGCAGGGAAAGCACCCCCGCGGCGATCAGCACGATCCCGATTATAAGAAGCGCTTTTTTCATGTTCTCCCTCCCGGCGGCGCGAAACGTTCTCCGTTTGTATTCTGCTTATATTCTACCATCCGCGCGCCTTTTTGTCAAACCGGCGGTCGGAGAACTTATTTCTTCTTTTTCCCGTTCGCCTTCTGCTCGCAGTTTTTCGCCTTTTCAGACCGCTTTTTCTTTGCTCCCCGGAGCGTTCGCGGCGATGTAGTCGTAATACGCGTAATTGTCCGGGGACGAGGCCTCTCTGCACATAAAATCGTAGACCTGATCGCGGAGCTTTTTCCTCGCGGCGCGTTCGTCGAGCGAGGCGTCGGGGTAAAACCGCCCGGACACGGTCAGCGTGAGACGCGGCGGGAGCTTTTTCAGTATTCTGCGTTTGCGGTACGTGGTGACGAACGCCACGGCGGGCACGCCGTCCTTCACGGGATACGTAAAACTTGTGTCCGGAAAAGGCCGTATCCCCGTGTACCACGGCCATATGTGCGCCTCCGGATATACGGCGACCGCGCGTTTCTGCCCGACCCGGTACGACAGCGCTTTTTTGAACTCGCGTATCCCGGAAACGTCCCGCGGCACGGGGATCCCGCCGAGAAGCTGTACCGGCACCCGCAGCGCCGGTGACGAGACCGCCTGCGGGCTCACGACGACGTGCGTGAACTTGGGGAATCCAATGAGCGCGGGCGACCAGGCGTCCATTACGTCCTGCGTGTGATTTCCGTAAAGATAATAACCCGTGCCGCGCAGTTTCCGCAATTCGCGCCTGTTTTTTATCCGCAGGCCGAACACCGTTTTACCGATGATCCAGATAAGCGGCGTCGCGATCATCCTGTAGCAGACGAACTCCGCGGCGCGCCAGAACGGGTTCCTGATAACAAATGGAAAATCCCGGGGAAGGGGCTTCGGCTCGAGCGCGGCGTGCGCGAAATCGTCGTTTACGGGATCACTGTAAAAGATCGTTTTTTTAGCCATTATCTGCCCTTGTTTTCGTGTACCTGTATTATCATCTGCTCCATGCGGTCCATGCAGACGTCGAAATCGAACTGCCTTGTATATCCGAGATATTCTCTGCTTCTGGCTTCTTTCTCGGCCGGATGGTCGAGCCAGTAATCTATCTTTTTTGCGAGATCGCCGCTGTTGTTGCACATAAAAAGATTTTTTTCGTCGAGAGCGAAAAAGCGCGTTGCGCT
>JAGABQ010000178.1:0-3083 GCA_017614495.1 Clostridia bacterium | reverse complement strand
TCCGGGTGTAGCTCAGTTGGTAGAGCGCGTGGTTTGGGACCACGAGGCCGCTGGTTCGAGACCAGTCACTCGGAGGGCGAAAACCCCTGTCAGGGCAACAGGGGTTTTCGAGTTGCCGGGACCGGTCCCGACCCGGAAACGAAAAAGAAAGGTGGAAAAATAATGACAAAAAGGATTACAACGTATTCTATTCTTTTTTCCGCTTTTATGTTTGTTCAACTCGTTTTTCTACGGCTCGGAAACAAGGCGGGACTCGGACTTCTTCCGGATCATATCGCGGAAAAAGTGTATTACGCGATCCAGATCTTCGTGATCCTCGGATTCGTCGTTTTCGCTCTGATCGGGAAGATGGCCGCGGGGGTCTGTCTGAGAGTCGTGTCGCTCTGTTCGGTGATCAGTCTCGCATACTGTACCCTTATGATGCTCCTCGTTCCGTCCGACTCGTTTTACTCTCTTTTTCTGACCGCCGTAGGCGCGATCCATCTCGGATTCATCGGAGGGGCCGTATATTTGAAAATGGCGCGAGCCGCGCACGCCGGGGTGAAAGTCGCGATATGTCTTGCCTTCGGCTGCTCTCTCCCGATACTGCTCCAGTATCTGCTGCAGCTCAAATGGACGGTAACGCCGGGCCTCGCGGTAATTACGGTCGGAGCATCCGTTTTTCTTGCTTTTTCTCTGTTCCGGAAGAATACCTCAGAAGATGATCCCGAAGCCGAGACGTCAGGTGGCAAAATATCGGTCAGGACGCTGATCCTCACTTCCCTCGTTGCGGCGGCGCTTCTGCTCTTCCCCTCGTTTTTCAACGGATATATCCATCATCTTCAGATATCGTCGGGGTATACCGAATTCAACGTATACACGTGGCCCCGGCTGATGATGATACCCGCGTATCTGCTTTTCGGCCTGATAGGAACGATAAAACGCGGAAAGTTCCTTCCCCTCACCGCTCTGTGCGCGGCTATCGTCGCTCTGCTCAACTCGGTCCTTGGCTGGAGCGGCGTCGGATATCTTGTCAATATGTGCCTTTTCTACGTTTCGATCGCCGCCTCGGTCGCATACTACGATCTTGCTTTCTGGAAGATCGCGATGAGAACGAGGTGCCCCGAGTTCTGGGCGTCGTTCGGGCGCATCCTTGATTCCGCGTGCGTTCTGATAGCGGGTGCTTCGCGTATTTCAGCGCTTCCCGCCGTTGCGGTGGTCTCGGTCGATATCGCGCTGCTTGCCGTTACGATCGTCCTTATGGCGCTGAACGGGGATTTCAATTTCACCGCGCAGGATCCCCCCTCTACGCGAAAAGAAGCAGCGGGCGACCCGTTTGCTGTCATCGGCGCCAGATACGGATTTACTCAGAGCGAAGCCCGGGTATTCCGGGAACTCGTTCTGACGGAAGACAAGCAGACTGCCGTGGCGGAACGGCTTTCCGTAAAAGTCAGGACCGTTCAGGCGAACGTAACTTCGATCTACCGGAAGACCGGCGCTTCGACGCGTTCCGGTCTCGTACAGATCTATCACGACGCCCTCTCGGAAGAGTAATACGAACAGACCGTATGGACTCCCTTTTTTGCAAAGAAAAGGGAGTTTTTTCGCGTTTTACGGCTTTTTGCGGGAAACCGCAATAGACAAAATCGCTATAAAATGGTAAAATTAAACTGAAATATTATATATTTTCACGGGAGGATGACTCTATGAAACACAACTTTGGCAAACGATTGGGGGCGGCGTTGATCTCGCTTCTGCTCCTGATCCCGATCCTGCCGCTCAACGCGTTCGCGGTGAATCCGGTACTGACCCTGTCGTATGCGTCGGGGTTTACGGTCTACGAATTAACAGGCGCGACGGACGACGCGCGAAGCGGCTCCGCAATAACAAACCGCGTTATTGACCTCTCACAGGAGTTCTATTTCATAACCGGGAACAACGTACAGATGGGGGCTTTTTGCCTTTGGCCGGTTGAAGGCGACGAGCTTCCGCCGTCTACGATATGTAACTCCGGCTATAAGGACAAGGAATATTCGAGCGAGCTTCTTGCGCTCCGGCAGGTTTCCTCGTCGAGTTCCAGCCTTGCAGGAACGATACTCGGAAATACAGTCGGGTACGAAATAAGCAACGGCAAATTCTCGGCAACCGAGGGCTATACTCTGCAGTATTCTGCGGGCGGCGGCTTTTACCCGCAGCCGGGAAAGTACCGTTTCCTTATGTTCTACAGCAACAGCGTTTACTATTCCGACGTTTACACGATCACGGACAACGCCGGACTGACGGCGAACCAGGGCGAAGCGGAGGCGGTCTGGATAATCGACGACGCTCCGGCCTCCGTCATTCCCTTCAACGCTGATGAAAACAAGGCGTGCTTCGATATGTCGATCCTCCTTCCCGCCGACGTTAACGGGATAAGCAGCGTCAGACTTTTGTACGCCCCCTACGACTCTTTTGACAGCGACAGTTACTACTGGTCCGGAGTCAACGTTCCGGGTTCCTCTTTTCAAGTAGGAAAAATGACGGACTACGGCGTATTCGACGAGGGACACAGTTTCTATCTTGAAAACTGCGAAGTATCGCACATGAGTCTCGGTTCGTACCGCGTCAAGGTCATCGCGGGCGACGGACGAGTCTTCATCGACAACACCGTCGTGGAAGTCAAGGAGGTGTCGACGGATCCGCCGACGATCAATACGACTTCCCTGCCGGGCGGAAAAGTCGACGTGCCGTATTCCGCCCGTCTCGAGGCGACCCCCTGTCAGGGCGGAGCGGTCACGTGGACAGTCGTGTCGGGTAAACTTCCGAACGGCCTTTCGCTCGCCTCTGACGGCTCGATATCAGGAACTCCCGAAAAAGAGGGTACCTACAGTTTCACAGCCCGCGCAAGCGAGAGCGGAGCGGGATATGCCGATCAGAATTACACCGTATCGGTGTCGGCTCCCGATCTCGCGATCAGGGGCGACGGGTATTTCTGGTACAACAGCGTAGACGAACAGATCAAGTTCGGAAGTACGTTTTCTCTCGGAATGAACTTCAACCGAGCCGCTTTCTCGGACGAGACCGCGTCCGCGACCGTTTATTACAAAACGACGGGCGGAGCGACG
>JAGABQ010000177.1:0-11991 GCA_017614495.1 Clostridia bacterium | reverse complement strand
GATCGAGAAATGCACGAGGTGCGGCATGCCGTACGACGTCTGTTTCTGCACACCCGACGGGTTTGAGACCGACGTCCTCGTTTACGCGGTGCCGTATGACAGCACTCTGCCGGTGACAAAATCGCTTGTCCTCAGTATGAAGAGGAGACGCAATCTGCCGGCCGCGCGGTTTCTCGCTTCCGCGGCCGTGAAAAAAGCTTTGCGCGTCGGCGGGATACCGGATGACGCCGTTGTCACCTACGTGCCGAGGTCTCCCGAAAAAAAGAGAAGATACGGCACTGATCAGGCGGAGGAACTCGCCGCTGCCGTGTGTTCTTTCGCGGCGATCGGAGTCCCCGTAAAACTTATTAAACACAGAAACTTTACGCGGGAGCAGAAAACGCTCGGAGCGTACGGCAGGGCACAGAACGCCCTGACGTCCTTCGCCCCCGTCAGGGGATGCGAAAAGAAGATCGGCGGGAGATGCGTCGTGCTGATCGACGACGTCGTGACCACGGGCGCGACGATGAACGCCTGCGCCGGCATTCTGAAAGATTGCGGGGCGGCCGGGGTGATATGCATTGCCGCGGCGCGCCGGGACGATCACGGAAGGCAGAGCGGCGCGACAGACGAAACACAGGATTGAACGGACGGTAAATCTCAATGAGAAAGAAAATCGCCATAGACATAGGAAGCAAAAATATCCGCGCCGTTACGGCGGACATGCCAGAAGGGAAAACTCTGTGCGAGCCGTCGGTTATCGCCGTTGAACGCGACGACGACAGAAAGGTCGCCGCCTGCGGGGCGGACGCCCTCCGCCTTGTCGAAAGGGTAAAGGGCGTTTACCGGACGGTCAGTCCGTTTTCACCTGACAAAACACCGAATCAGGCGTATGCAGCGGCTCTCCTCGGGCATATGATAAAGCGCTGCGGCGCAAAGAGACACGACGTTTATCTGTCTTATTCAGGGCGTAAATCGCCAGAAAACGACGCGATTATCGTCAACGCGATCCAGGAAACGGACGTGGGCGACGTCATAACGATAGATCCTGCGTACGCCGCCGGCTGCGGCTGCGGGGTCCGCGGAATGGGCGAGAACGTCATAGTCAATATCGGCGCGTCTTACGTCAATATGGCGGCGTATTCGCGTTCAAAGGCGGTCGACGAGCGCGTGAACACCTACGCGGGCAACAGCATAGACAAGGCGATAAGTATCGCAATCTTCCGCAAATACCGTCTTTCGATAAACCCCGAGACGGCGGAGAATATAAAGCTTTCTCACGCGTCCCTCACCGAATCGTCCGATCTTCCTTTCGTTGTTAAGTGCGTAAAACCGACGCTGGGGTTGCCTTTTGAGTTGAAACTCACGGAAAACGAGATATCGGGATTTGTGGAGGGACCCGTCGACGAGCTTCTCGACGACCTGATCGATATGGTCCGCGGTATGCCGGCGGAGCCCGACAAGATAGTTCTCACGGGCGGCGGCGCCCTGCTGAGCGGACTTCAGCCGACCATCCAGTCGCTGCTTCATTTCCCGGTGATCGTTGCCGACGATCCGGCAAACGCCGTGATAAGGGGAATAATGCAGATAATAGAGGCGAATTTCGGCGATGAGTGATAAATACGAAGTTATATTCGAGCCCGAGCTGTTTTCGCCCGATTTGTCGGACGATTTGCTTATTCCGTTCGGCGCGGCTCTCCGCGGCGGGACTTTGACATACACTTACCCGTCGGAGTTCGAGCCGCTCGCAAAGCTCGCCGCCGGGCTCGGCGACCCGTTCGACGAGTCCGTACGCGACGGGATCATCGGGATTTTCGATCCGCGCGGACGGGACAAAGGATTCAGGACGGAAATAACTTCGACGATCGTTTTCTGCGTTCCTGCGGAATACGAGCCGGACATATCGCTTATCAGAAGCGACACGTTCCTCGTAGACCGCAAAATGCTGAAAAAACTGAAGAAAGATATAGAGGACGAGCCGGAACCTCCGTTTTTCGGGACCGTACGTCACGGGCGGCTCGTTTCCGCCGCTTACGTCAACTCTTATCCTGCGGACGGGGGACTGGAATACGATATCGGGGTCGAAACGTTTTTCGAGTACGAAAATCTCGGATGCGCGACCTCGAACGTCATTTCTCTCTGCCGCGACGCCGCCGAAAAGAATAAATTTCTCACGTATATTGCCGAAACCGACGACTGCGCGTCGATCAGGGTCGCCGAAAAGGCGGGGCTCATGCCCTTGGCAAAAGAAATGAGAGTGATATGGTTCAGATGACCGGGGAGAACAGTAATGCCGTTTGACGCGGGAGTCGCCGCCGCCGTCGCATGCGAACTTAACGAAAAACTGGCAGACGGCAGGGTGGAGAAAATATTCATGCCCGAGAAGGACGTCTTGATTCTGAGCGTCCATCCTCGCGGCGGCTCGTCACAGAAAATCCTTATTGACGTTTCGGCGTCCGGCTCGCGGATATGCATAACGCGGGCTGAATATGAAAACCCCAGGACCCCGCCGATGCTGTGCATGCTCCTCAGAAAGCACCTTTCGGGGGCGAGGATTATTTCGGTGACCGCTCCGGTCTTCGACAGGGTTGTGCTTATCCGGTTTGAAACGCGCGACACCATGGGCTTCTCCGGGGAGAAGTATCTTGTCGCCGAGGTCATGGGCAGATACGGCAATCTGATATTCTGTGACGGAGACGGAAAGGTGCTTGCCGCGGTCAGGACGTCGGACATCACCTCCGACGAGCTTCGGCCGATATATCCGGGGGCCGTGTATTCTTTTCCTCCGATGCAGACGGGAAAGAGAGATCCGCTCGGAGAGACTGAAGAGGGCTTTCTGAAATCGTTTCCGGACGGGATAACCGGCCCGCGCGACGTGATGAACCGGTATTCGGGCGTTTCGCCGTTTGTCTCGCGCGATCTGTTCGAGAGACAAAAAACGTCGTCCCCTTTTTCCGCGTTTGAGTATTTCACCCGGATAATCAAAGAAAAAACTTTCGAGCCCTGCGTGCTCGAGGACGCGGACGGGAACGCCCGGGATTTCAGTTTTTACGTTCCGTATTATCCGGGCGAGGGACTTACCGCCGTGCGCGCCGAATCTGTCTCGGAAGCCGCGGAGAGCTTTTTCGCGGTTCGGTCGGGGTCGGAGCGTAGAGCCCGCCACACGGCGGACATCCACAGGATAATGAAAAACGCCGCCTCCCGCCTCGTAAACAAGATAGAGAAACAGACGGCGGAACTCGACGACTGCGCCCGCAAGGAGGAATACCGCCGCACCGCCGATCTCATTACCGCAAATATCTACCGCCTTGAAAAGGGAATGACCGAGGCCGTGCTCATCGACTATTTTTCGGAGAGCATGGAGAACGTCACGGTCAAGCTCGACTCGAGACTGACCCCTTCGCAGAACGCGGCGAGATATTACCGCGCTTACACCAAAAGAAAAACCGCCGAGGCGGTTCTGAAGGAACAGGTCGCCGCGGCGGAGAAAGAGCTCGCTTACGTCACGTCTGTGCTGACCTCCATCGAGTCGGTTGAGAACGAAAGCGACGTTGACGAGATACGCCGCGAGCTTGCGGATTCGGGATACCTCAGAAAAAATCAGGCGAACGTGCCCAAAAAACTGCCGGAATCGAGGCCGCTGCGCTTCCGCACTTCGGGGGGCATCGACGTCCTCTGCGGAAAAAACAACAGCCAGAACGAGCTCGTGACCCACAGGCTCGCCGGTAAAAATGACGTCTGGTTCCATATCAAGGGCAGGCCGGGTTCCCACGTGATACTGCAGTGCGGAGACACCGAGCCGGACGCCGCGGACTACACCGAGGCGGCGACGATCGCGGCGGCGTATTCCGACGCCTCCGACGGGGAGCTCGTTGCGGTGGATTATACCCGAGTCAAAAACCTGAAAAAGCCGCCCGCCTCGCGCCCGGGATACGTCACTTTCTCGACGAATTATTCGGCATACGTGACGGCGGACAGGAACGCCGTCCAGCGCTTGAGAACAAAATAATAACAACTACATGAAAAAGGCGGGGAATTGCCTGTCTTTTTCTTATGATGAGAAATCGTCATTTCTGATTTCGTAGGAGAAAAGTTCGCGTGAAAATTTTTTCCCAATCAATGAATTTGCATTATACCGGAAATTTGGGAAATCTTCATATCCCTTGATTACCACGTGGTTGTCCTTGCTTAATTCCACGTTGTTTATGAAAAAAGAGAGACATTTTTGGGGGTTTGTTTCTGCCTTTGCGAAAGTGTGTTCAATGGCGAAATCTTTGTAGTGGATAATACAGCATCTGCCCCGATATGAGTTTAAAAAGAACAAGTCCTTGCTTAAATGATAAATATTTTCGAGCGTTCTGGTTGTTATTTCAGTTTCACGCTTTTCTCCGGAATATATGTTGAGTTTAAATACCGAAGAATATGCTCTTGCAACTACAAGATCATCGCCTGACACTATCATTGTCCTTGCTTTTCCTTTTGGAAACCTCCATAGCAACGTACCCGTTTCTATGTCATAAGCATATATTCCGTCTTCCCATGTACCTGAAAAAAGCAATGTTCCGTCACGCGATACCTGAAGTCCATACTGACTGTTGTATACGGAACACCTGATGCGCATTTTGCAGATTTTTTTGTTTTTAAATACTACTGTACAATGTGACTCAGTATCGTTATCGTACTGAATTATCAATTTTGATATCAGCGGATTATCCGGTGTCTCGACAAACCCGCTTTTTACACATCTGATCTTCATTTGCGTCAATTGTTGTTTTTTTCTTCACTTAATGGAGAAGAAAAGGAATTTTTTCAAATCGACGGCGCGGCACTATTTTCCGATATGACTTTTTCAATTGAAAACCGATAGGTGTTAAACATTTTTTCCAAAAAAATCAGTTAATCGAAACGGTGCCGTCGCTTTCGGAGGTTATCGACGACGAGAAAAAGATTTGCATCGCCTTGATGAGATATTCCGTGTCTTTCGCTCCGGCGGTCTCGAACGACGAGTGCATGGCGAGCTGAGGCAGACCGACGTCAACGGCGCTGACCGGAGTTTTCGTCACGGCTATGTTCCCGAGGGTGGAGCCGCCGGGTATGTCAGAGCGGTTGACAAACACCTGGGTCGGTACGCCGGCACGCGAGCATATTTCTCTGAAAACGCCGGCAGAAACGGAGTCGGTACAATATCTCTGGTTTGAGTTGAACTTTATCACGATGCCTTCGTTCAGTTTCGGATGGTTGGATCTGTCCGCGTATTCGGGATGGTTCGGGTGTACGGCGTGGGCGTTGTCGGCGGATACCAGGAAACTGCCCGCCAGCATGCGCAGATAGCCGCTCCTGTTCATCCCGAGAGATTCGCATATCCTGAAAAGAACGTCGCCGAGCATGGCCGATCCGGCGCCCTGTTTTGTCGACGATCCGACCTCCTCGTTGTCGGCGACGTAGAGAACGGGGACGGCGCGGCCGTTATTCGCTCCGACAAATCCTTCCGTCAGGGCAAAAAGTGACTGCAGGTCGTCGAGCCGCGGAGAGGAGACAAACTCGTTCTCTGCGCCCCACACGACGCCGCCGTTCTGATAAAGCATGAGATCCGTTCCGACGACGTCGTCCGGCGCGCAGCCGGCCGCGTCCGCGACGAGCTTTTTAAGATCGCTTTTTTCGTTAAGAGAGAAAACCGCCTGCATATCCTGCGCCATGTTATAGTTTGCGCCGGAGTTCGCGTTTCTGTCCATGTGGATGGCCACCGAAGGAATGATGAAAAGCGGCTTTTTCAGGTCGATGTTTATCGTAAACAGTTTCCTGTCTTTGCGGAAAGTCACGCGCCCGGCCGCCGAGAGAGGCCTGTCGAGCCACGTTGCGCAAAGCATCCCGCCGTATCCCTCGGTGTTGACCTTTACGTATCCCGTGGAAAAGGTCGTCGGGACGTCTTTTATACGGAAAGAAGGCGAATCGGTATGCGCCGCGCCGATCATAAAGCCGGAGGGCTGTTCGCACGGCACCGTGAAAGCAATAAGCGAAGATCCGTTTCGCGCAACGTAGTATTTTCCGCCCTTTTCGAGGACAAAATCACCGCTTTCGCTCAGCTGCGTAAAGCCGTTTTCGTCAAGTATGCCCGCTACGGTATCGACGCAGTGAAACGGCGTCACCGAGCTGTTTATGAATTCAAGCAGTTTTTCGTTCGTTTCCATAATATGCCTCATATAAGTTTCAGAAAATCGGACGGGGAGGTCAGTATCATAAGCGCGCCGCCTGCGGAAAGCGTTTCGGGAGGTCTGTATCCCCAGCTGACGCCGACCGGCTGCATCCCAGCGGCCTTCGCGAGCGACATGTCAACGTCGGAGTCCCCGATAAAGGTCACGACGTCGGGGGAGGGAGCTCCGAGCATCTCTGCGACGTGAAGCGCGCCCTCGGGAGACGGCTTGGGAGGAAATCCCGCGCCGGTGCCGAGCGAAAAATCGGTCATCCGGGGGAAAAGCTTTTCGACAAGCCCCTTGACCATCGGATCCTGTTTGTTTGAAACGACGCCGATCCTCGCGCCTCTGCGGCGAAGTATCGCGATCCCCTCCGCTGCCTCGGGGAAAGGACACGTGCTCAAGCTGTAGTATTTCATGTATTCTTCGTCATAGACGCCGAGCGCGCGGTCAACCGCGGCCTCGTCGTCGCGCATTTCCTCGGGGAGACATCTCCTGACGAGCATCCGCGAGCCGTTGTTTACCGACGCGTGTACCCTCGCTCTGTCAACGTGCGGCAGAGACAGTATGCCGAAGGCGCTGTTCATCGCGTAGGTTATATCGTCCAGCGTGTCGGCGAGAGTACCGTCGAGATCGAATATAAAGAATTTTGTTTTTACGTAGTCAGTTTTCATTGAAATTGCCGAGCTGAATGAACCAGAAGGGAAGCCGTGAGTCGCAGTCGACGAATTTCCCGTCCCTGAGGACCGCGATCTGTCTGAAGGCGTCGGTGTTGTCGTAGAGATGGGCCTCGTCAAACAGCGGGAGCAGAGTGTGCAGCTTGTCGTTCATCGCGTTGTATTTGCTGATGATATACGTGTCGGCTATCCCGTGCCCTCCGTTAGCCATTCTGCGGTGAACGCGTTCAAGCGCGATCTCCACGCTGTCGACTCCTATAAAATAGAGATGCGAGTAAAACCCGTTCTGCTTCGCGATTTTGAGATGCCGGAGCGTAGCTCCACCCGAAAATGTCGTTTCAACGTGAAACGACACTTTTTCGGATATATATCTGTCCATGAGCATAACAGCCTGCTTGGACGCTTTGAACTGGGTGACGGAATCGTGCGGGTCGCCGATCGAGGAGGCGATCTCGTCGGTGTTTATCCTCATTCCGAGGTCGCGCTCGGCTCTCAGAACCCTGTACAGCGACGTTTTCCCCGCGCCGTTTATGCCCGCTATCACCGTGAAAACGGGCTTGTCCGCGGCGCTCAAAGGAGTGTCTCCCCCACTATGCGTTCCTGGGCGAGCTGAAGCTTCAGATTTATCAGCGTGCGGTAAAAAATCGCTTCCTCACGGCTCTGGGCCGAGGCAAGGGCAGCCTCCAGCTCGTCTATCGTTGCGAGCAGGAAACCGCTGTAGCTTATTTTTGACTTACTGCTGCTGTTGCTGTCCTTCATCTTTGTTTTCGCCGTCAATTTTTTCAAGAAGCGCCTTTATGCGCTCCGCGGGCTTGAGGAGGTGGCTGATCGTCTGATCGCAGTTGAGGGTATCTATTATGAGAGAAACGTATTTGCTCATATCGACCTGACGGTACCATTCGCGCTGAAGGAGTTCGGGCGAGCGGTAGATCAGGTTGGTGGTGAATATTTTCGTGATGATCCCGTCGGCGTACGCCTTGTCGACGGCGTCGAGCCCTTCGCAGAAAAGACCAAAGGTCGCGAAGGCAAATATCCGCTTAGCGCCGCGCTCCTTGAGACTCCCGGCGACGTCGAGGATGGACTGTCCCGACGAAATAATGTCGTCGACGATTATGACGTCCTTGCCCTTTACCGAGCGTCCGAGATATTCGTGCGCCACTATGGGGTTTTTGCCGTTTACAACGACGGAGTAGTCGCGGCGCTTGTAGAACATACCGAGATCGAGCGACAGCATCGACGAATAATACATCGAGCGGGTCATTCCGCCTTCGTCGGGGGAAATGATCATAAGGTGGTCTCTGTCGAGAACTATGTCCTTGACGGTCTTGACGAGCGCCTTTATCATCTGATAGGTCGGCTGGATGTTGTCGAAGCCGATGAGCGGTATCGCGTTCTGAACCCCGATATTGTGGCAGTCGAAGGTTATGATGTTCGTGACGCCCATGTTTTCGAGTTCTCTCAGGGCGACTGCGCAGTCGAGCGACTCGCGCACGTGCCGCTTGTCCTGTCTGCTTTCGTACAGCATGGGCATGATGACCGTGATGCGGCGCGCCTTGCCGCCTATCGCGTTTATTATACGTTTGAGATCGGCAAAATGGTCGTCCGGGCTCATCGGATATTCCTTGCCGTACATTTTGTAGGTCACGCCGTAGTTATAGAAGTCGGAAATGATATAAACGTCGCGTCCGCGGTATGACTCGTGGAGAACGGCCTTGCCTTCGCCGTTGCTGAATCTCTTGAGCTCCGGGAAAACTATGAAGCTCTCGTTGCCCCGGCTCCCGCGCCATTCCTGAAGATAATTGTTAACTTTGCCGACGAACTCCTCGCACCCGGGCATGCCGACCACGGAGAGCTCGCCGAAATAACTGTTGTCCATAATAGATCCTCCGAACCGTTGGTCCTAAAATTATATCATATATCGTCTCTCAATTCAAGCGCACGGGGGACAATATTTATCGTATGGACCGGCCATTTTTTGATCGCGTCTTATTGACAAACCGCCGCCTTTGAGATATAATTTAGCCGAAAACAACGAAAGGCAGCGAGAACATGGCAGACGAGATTTTTGACGAGGAAATATTCACCCTTACGGATGAGGACGGCGTGGAGAAACAGTTCGAGCTTATCGGTTCCACGGAACTGAACGGCGAGACGTATCTTGCGCTCGTTCCGCTCGAGGATAACGAGAACAACGAGTACGTGATACTCAAATCCGACGTCGACGAGGACGGAGACGACATCCTCGTGACGATCGATGACGACGATGAATTCAACAAAGTGGCTGAGATCTTCGACGAGGAACTCTTCGAGGAGATAGACTACGACGCCTGACTCAAACGCCTGCGCTGTTCGATAATGGAAGGTCGTTAAAACCTACACGAATTAAATGGAGCCCGGAACCGCCATCAAGTAATGCAGGCCTCTCCGCCGCGAGGCGGATCGACGGAAACGTGAACGACGCGGGAGGGCACCGCCCTGCTTGAAAGCAGGTTTCGAATGACCGCCGACGGCAGCGCGGGTTTTTATGAAAATTATTTACGGGAGACGTACAATGGACGGTAAAAGAATCAGAGAGCTGAGCGAGATCTCGGCAAGGATAAAGCTCGGTGCGCTTGAAGGGGTTTACAGCGCCGCTTCCGGACATCCGGGAGGGTCGCTTTCGATCTCGGACATCCTCGCGTATCTTTATTTTGAGGAAATGAACGTCGATCCGGCCGATCCGAAAAAGGACGACCGCGACCGTCTCGTGCTTTCAAAGGGCCACAGCGCGCCGGGACTTTACGCGGCGCTCGCGCTGAGGGGCTTCTTCCCGACGGATGATCTTAAAACTCTCCGCCAGGCGGACAGCTATCTGCAGGGTCATCCCGACATGAAGGGGACGCCCGGCGTCGACATGACGACAGGTTCGCTCGGGCTCGGGATATCGGCGGCGTGCGGAATGGCACTCGCCGGGAAAGTGAAGAAGCAGGATTACCGCGTTTACGCGATAGTCGGAGACGGCGAGGCAGAGGAAGGTCAGGTATGGGAGGCCGCGATGTTCGCGGCGGCAAAAAAGCTCGACAATCTGACGCTTTTCCTTGATTTCAACGGCCTTCAGATCGACGGACCGATAACCGACGTCAACAATCCCACTCCTTTCGACAAGAAATTCGAAGCGTTCGGATGGAACGTTATAACGATAAACGCCCATGATTTCAGCGAGATAGAGGCGGCCGTACAGGCGGCAAAGAACTGCTCCGGCAGGCCGACCGCGATAATATGCCGCAGCGTCAAGGGCAAGGGCGTGTCCTTTATGGAGAACAACGTAAAGTGGCACGGGAGCGCTCCTAAGAAAGAAGAGTACGAGCAGGCGGTCAGCGAGATAAACGCGTATATCGCCTCTCTCGGTGAGGTGTAAAATGGCTGATAAAATCGCAACCCGCGAGGCGTACGGAAACGCGCTCCTCGCGCTCGGAAAGGAAAACGATAAAATCGTGGTCCTCGACGCCGATCTCGCCGAGGCGACCAAAACCGTAAAGTTCAAAAAAGAGATCCCCGAGAGATTCTTCGACTGCGGAATAGCTGAGGGAAATATGATCTCCATCGCCGCCGGGCTCGCCGCCTCGGGGCTTATCCCGTTTGCGAGCACCTTCGCTATGTTCGCCGCCGGGCGTGCATTCGAACAGGCGCGCAATTCCATCGGATACCCTCATCTCAACGTCAAGATCTGCGCGACGCACGCCGGAATCACGGTGGGCGAGGACGGCGCAACGCATCAGTGCCTTGAAGATTTCGCCACCATGCGCTCGATACCCGGATTCGTAGTCATGAGCCCCTCCGACGCCGTTGAGACCGAGGCTATGATAAGAGCGGCCGCGGAATATTACGGCCCCTGCTACGTCCGGCTCGGCAGATACGCGGTCCCTGTCATAAACGACAACCCCGGTTACCGTTTTGAGATAGGGAAGGGCGTGGTTTTACGCGACGGAAGCGACGTGACGATCATCGCAAACGGGGTGACCGTTTCGCTGTCTCTCGAAGCGGCCGACATTCTCGCCGCCGAGGGCATTTCCGCCCGCGTCGTAAATATGCACACCGTCAAGCCGATAGATTCCGAACTGATCGAAAAATGCGCCCGCGAGACGGGATTCATCGTGACTGTCGAAGAGCACAACATAATCGGCGGTCTCGGCTCGGCCGTCGCCGAGTCGGTATGCGAAACCTGTCCGGTCCCCGTCGTCCGTCTCGGTATAAACGACAGATTCGGCAGATCGGGCAAAGTCCCGGCTCTCCTTGAGATATACGGACTCACTCCCGCTCGGATAGCGGCGCGTACGAAGGAATCGCTCGCCGCGCGCAAAGGATAATCGCAGGTATGGGCAAAACTGTCGATTACAGTCCCGATTACGCCTCGATGGACGGCTGGGAGGTTTATTCCAAAAATCTCGCCATAGAATACGAGCAGTCCGTCGACGAGGGGCTTGACGTTGAGCGGTATAAAAAACTTTTCGACGCGGTCGCGGAGCTTCCGGACGGCGCCGAAAAGGAGCGCCTTTCCGACGTCATTTTCGATATGGTCTCGGAGTCGGGCGTAAAGGAAGGATATACTTATACCGAGCCGTCCGATCTCGAAGGCATACGCGCTCTGAGAGACGGCAGATCCGTCACGGCCCCCGCTCCCCGCGCGGACGTTCTCGAAGACAAGATAAGCGGCGCGTGGCTTGGAAGGATCTGCGGATGTCTTCTCGGCAAACCCGTTGAGGGCGTTACTTCGGATTATCTCGTTCCGTTTCTCATGAGAACGGGTAATTATCCCATGCGCCGTTATATCGTCAGCCCGGACGTTACGGACAGCGATGATATGGCGGACCGCGTAATAAGGGAGCATTCCTGCTGTGCCGACGCGATCTGCTGCGCTCCCTCGGATGACGACACGAATTACACAGTCATTTCGCAGAAGCTTATTGAAAAATACGGCCGTGGGTTTACTACGTCGGACGTCGGACAGACGTGGATTGCACTTCAGCCGAAGGGCGCCTACTGTACCGCCGAGCGCGTCGCGTTCTGCAATCTCGTCCGCGGGATCAGACCTCCGAAAACAGCAACATACAAAAACGCCTACCGCGAATGGATAGGCGCTCAGATAAGAGCCGATTACTACGGTT
>JAGABQ010000176.1:0-3064 GCA_017614495.1 Clostridia bacterium | reverse complement strand
TTTGTCTGTTTTTGCTGAGAAATCGCAGCAATACAGGCGGTATATGCAAATCGGGTGGGCGGGATTCCGCCCGATTTGCGCGAGAATTTCGTTTTTTGCAGCAATTCAACTCGATTATTGAAGAATAATCGTGCAAAAACGTCGCGGTCTCGCGACGAGATATTTCTCGACGGGTTGTCGAAAAAATCGTGGAACGAATTTTTCGACAATCCCTGATTTCGACGCAAGGACAGGCGCCAAATGTGCCGTCAATGATGCGACGCGAAATCCTGGACGGATTTCGCCGTCGAATTATTCAGCGCTTCCTTAAAAAAACAGGGAAGCCGCACGTAATCGAGTCAACGTCCGGATGTGCGCACGTATGACGTGATAAACAGGTTCAAATGTTGCGATATATATTGACAAACGCGCGGCAATGCTGTATAATAATACTGTCGGAATCAATGGCTGAAACGGGGAAAAACAGTGACTTTATGAAAATGCGGGAGGTGCGACGGTGCTGACGGTTCGTGAAATCAGCAAAATCTGGGATATCGACGAGAGAAGGATAACTACGCTCTGCCGGCGCGGAAAGATAATCGGCGCCCGGAAGGAAGGCAAGCTCTGGCTCCTTCCCGAGAACACGCCCAAGCCGGGTGACGGCCGCCGCAGGGCGGAGCCGGAGATCAGGCAAAGCGAGTCGGTGACGAAATACACCGAGAAGGGCGCGTACGAAAACGCGGTAAACGTGTTTGAAAAAAGATACGGACGGAGTCCCGTCAACGTTTCCTTCACACCTTACCGTATCTGTCCCATCGGCGCGCACAGCGACCACCAGCTGGGAAAGATCACCGGATTCGCAATAGACAAAGGTATTTACATCGCATACGGACCCAAGCAGAATGGTATCATCGAGATCCAGAGTCTGCAGTTCCCGAAGCGCGCCCCGTGGCACGTTCGGGTGGTACCGAAGGTGAAGGAAAACGACTGGGCGGATCATCTGCGCGGGGCGACAATCGCGCTCGGCTCGCGGTATCCGCTTCAGATCGGTCTTTGCGCCGTCATCGACGGCGAGCTGCCTATCGGCGGGCTTTCTTCGTCCGCCGCGGTCATCATCACTTTTCTGTCCGCCCTCGCGGATCTAAACGGAATAAAGCTTTCGGCCTCCGAGATGATAACGATCTCGAAGGAAGCCGAAAACAAGTACGTCGGCGTTTCATGCGGCAAGCTGGACCAGTCCTGCGAGGTGTACTGCCGGAAGGATCATCTCCTTTATCTCGATACAAAGGACGACAGTTTCGAGCTTATCCCGCAGTCGGCCGGAATGAAGCCCTTTGAGATAGCCATCTTCTTTTCGGGACTCGAGCGCTCGCTGGCGTCGTCAAAGTTCAATATGCGCGTCGACGAGTGCCGCTCCGCCGCTTACGCACTGCTGGCGTTAGCCGGAATGGAATACGGCAAATTCGAGGAGACAAACCTGCGGGACGTGCCTTACGACGTTTATCTGAAATACAAAAACAGACTTCCTCTCAACTGGCGTAAACGCGCCGAGCACTGGTACACCGAGTTCCACCGCGTCGAGGCGGGAGCCGAGGCGTGGAGACGGGGAGACATCGAGGAGTTCGGCCGGCTTTCGTTCGAGAGCGGGAAGAGCAGTATCGTAAACTGGGAGACCGGCTCGCCGGAGCTTATCAAGCTTTACGAAATAATGACGAAAACGAACGGCATATACGGCGGCAGGTTTTCGGGCGCCGGATTCAAGGGCTGCTGCATGGCGCTGATCGATCCCGCGTACGAAAAGGAAATACTCGAACGCGTGGAGAGGGAATACCTCGCGGCGTTCCCCGGACTGAGAGGAAGGTACAGTGCGCATATCTGCCGCACTGCAGACGGTGTGAATCTGTGAAGTGCCTGATACTTGCCGCGGGGTACGCGACGCGCCTGTACCCCTTGACCGAAAACTTCCCCAAGCCTTTGCTTGACGTCGGCGGAAAGACGATACTCGACTGGCTGGTCGACGATCTGAACACCTCCGGAGCAATCGACGAGTTTGTCGTAATATCAAATCACAAGTTCGCCCGTATTTTCGAAGAATGGGCGGCGAAAAAGAAATTCCGCGTGACCGTAGTCGACGACGGAACGGACACGAACGAGACCCGCCTCGGCGCCGTACGGGATATCGAATTTGCAATAAACAGGCAGGGTCTTGACACCGATATGACGGTAATAGCCGGCGACAACGTGCTTGATTTTTCGCTTACGAAGTTCCTGGATTACTGCGTCGAAAAGAAAGCGTCCTGCGTCATGCGCTATTTCGAGCCGGACGCTAAGACGCTGTCGAAGCGCGGCGTGCTTGAGCTTGACGGCGACCGGGTGATCTCGATGGAGGAAAAGCCGGAAAAGCCGAAAACGCAGTGGTGCTGCCCGCCGTTCTATTACTATACGCGAAAGGACGCGAAGCGCATCGGCGAGGCGCTCGAGGACGGCTGCGGATACGACGCGCCGGGAAGCTTTATCGCCTGGCTCTGCCGAAAATCGCCGGTATACGCGATGGAAATGCCGGGGAGCAGATACGACGTCGGAAATCTTGAAAGCTACACGAAGATCAGGAACGAATACAGGGGGATAACGAAATGAGCGGAGCTAAGCTTGACCTGCGGAACAAAACGATACTTGTCACCGGCGCCGCCGGGTTCATCGGAGCGGCGCTCGTCCGCGAACTGCTGAAGACGGCGTCTCCGCTAAGGATCATCGGATTTGACAACTGCAGCGACTATTACGACGTATCCCTCAAGGAATACCGGCTCGGAGTCATTGAAAAGCTTGCGCGCGAATATCCTGAAAGCTCCTGGACCTTCGTACGCGGAGATCTGGCCGACAAAAGCGCCGTCGACCGCGTCTTTGCCGAAAACGGTTTCGATATCGTTGTCAATCTTGCCGCGCAGGCGGGTGTGCGATACTCGATAGACCATCCGGACGTTTACGTCAATTCGAATATCATCGGATTTTACAATATCCTCGAGGCCTGCCGCCACTCGTACGACGGCGGACGCAAGGGCGTTGAGCATCTTGTTTACGCCTCCTC
>JAGABQ010000017.1:0-5216 GCA_017614495.1 Clostridia bacterium | reverse complement strand
TCTTTTTGAGATGCCGACGATCTTGCCGAGCAGGGCGGCGTTCATGCGGAGCTCGAAGGAGACGCCTCCTATCACCATTCTTATCTTTCTGCCGTTCACCTCGAGGGTGTCTTTTCTGTATATCGCGTTTGTCATGTTTTTTCTCCTTTCATGTGTTTATTGCGCTTTACGTATCGCGGCGGACTCCCGTCGCCTTTATATGTCTCATCCTCCGGCTTCCGCGGGTATAGACCGTGACGGAGGTTATCTCAAATATCCCCGGGGAGGAGACGGCGGGCGCGCCGTTCCTCCCTGTGTTCTCAAAGGTGAAGCCGTCGCCCGGGCGGACGGTGAATCCGTCGGAGGGCGGGGCCTCCTCGTCCCAGTCGGACGGGCTGACGTACCTCGCGTCCCTCACGCCGGAGAGGGGGATGTAGAGCGTTGCTCGGTCCTCCTCCCCTCCCGTCGTGAAGTCCACCTTTACCCTCGGCACGTCGCGGACGGCGAATGACGGGCCGCACTTTATCCTGAGCCGGGCGGTGTCGTCGAAATAGGCTAGACTCATCGGTACACCGCCCTTCCCATATAGCCCTCCGCCGTCAGGATGGAGAGCGTCAGCCCCGAGACGGGGATCCCCCCGACTGAATAGCACCTTTTCTCGTTCGACACGTAGGGCGTGCCTATCGAATAGTCGCCGAGACGCTCGTCGATGCCCGACGTGACCGTCGCCATGCCGCTGAGGGCGTCGGGGCCGCCCTGACCGAAGAGAGTCTCGGCCTCGTACGCGGCGGCGAGCCTTACCGGCTCGGTGACCTCGCCTATCGGGCGCGTCACTATCGCGTCGATGACGTGGGAGGCGGCCGCAGCGAGCGTCGGGAACTCGGTCTCGGGGATCTCCCTCCCGCCGAAGTCGGCGAGGTACCAGTCGTAGCTGATATATACGCGGTATACCACGTCATTTCCTCCTGAACAGCCAGCCGGATCGCCGCTCCGGCTCCTCCGACGTCGTCTCGGAGGAGAAGAAGGGGCAGTTTTTCGGCTCGGACATGAGAGCGTCGGGGTTTTCCTTCACCAGCCGCTCGACCTCGCTCACGGGGTCGTCGGCCTCAGAGGCGAGGCGGCGTATCGCGTACCTCGCCATGCCCGAGCTGAACACGTATGAATCGAGGGCGGTCTCGAGCCGCGCGTCGGTCAGAGCCGCGTTCATCTCGGTCAGCCGCCTGTTTTCGAGGCGCAGCGCCTCGAGCTCCGCGGCGAGAGCTTCATTGTCAACGGTTTTCAGTATCTCGTCCATCGTCCGTTCTCCTTTCGGCCCCGCCCGTCTCGTAGGTTTTCGTCGTGCCGTCGGTCAGGCCGTCGCCGTAGGTGACCTTTATGCCCGTCTGCCCCGGTCTGCCGCCGTCGTAGAGCGTTCCGAACACGTCGAGCGCGTCGGTCAGACCGTCGAGGGCGGCGAAGAATCCGCGCCTCACCCGCTCGGCGAGCGAGAAGGTCTTCTGTCTCGACGCCCTGACCTCGGTCGCGGATCTCGCCACGGCGAGGGGGTCGGAAAACGTCCCGCGGGCGAGGCCCACGGCGTCCTCGTAGTGCATGAGCAGACGGTCGAGCCCTCTTATATACGAGGCGTCGCGCAGCTCGGGGTTGAAGATCTTGAAAAGCTCGCTCTGGGACGAGCACGCGTCGAGCATGTTGGTACGCCAGAGGCGCTCCTTGCCCTTCGGCAGCTCGGGGCGGCCGTCCTTTCCCATCCTGAACGCGTCGACGGAGGCGTCAACGGCGAGCTCGCCGCCCTCGTATTCCCATATCAGCCGGTCGAACTGCTTTTCGATCTCCGCGATGAGCTTTTCGCCCCGGCGGAAGAGGGGCGCGCCGTCCTCCGCCGCGCGGAAGACCGAGAAGAGCGGGGACGAAACGTTCTTTATCACCGTTTTCGGCGACATCTCCGCCCACTCCGGCACGTCGCTCAGACGGGCGTTCTCGATCCTCCCGGTCGAGAGGTCCTCCGACGTCACCGAGTTGGTCACCGTGTATATCCCGTCGCCCAGCTCGTGGAGCTCGCGCCTCTTATAAAACCTGCCGTTTTTCACCGCCCCGGAGACGAACTCGGCGCGGCGCGGAGTGCCCGAGGGGTCTTTTGACAGAACCCTGAACCTGTCGGGGCCGACGGTCTCTATCCCCGTCCCGCTGCCTTTGCCGCTCCTGTAAGGTTTCAGCGCCACCTCGCCGAGGCGGCAGGCGGCCTCCACCGATTTTTTGAGCGTCTCGGCGGCGTTTTTGGGACACGACGCGCCGGTTATCGCGAGCTCGAGCTCCGAGAGCACGAGCCGCGAGACCTCCGAGCAGGTGGCGGCGGCGACGCCGAGCCGCTCGTTTTTCAGCAGTCCGGCGTCGGCCGCGCGTTCGGGCGTCAGATACGGCAGGGGAGGCGGCGCGGAGCAGGGTCCGTTACCGTTCCTCGTAAGCATGGTCCGTCACCCGTCAGTCCTCGGGCAGGACGAAGGCGAGCCCCCTGTACCTGTTTTCGAGGATGAATACGTCCTCAAAGCTCTCTTCGTAATAGACGTATTTGCCGCCCGTCGCCGCCGTCGGCTCGTCGAGACAGGCGAACTGATAGGACACGGGGGTGATAACGCTGTCGGGGTGGACGAGGAACATCTGTATCTGCTCGGCGTCGCCGGCGGGCTCCACCCCGTCCGAGAGGTCGTACGCCGTTTTGAGGAACAGCGAGGGGACCTCGACGACCTTTACGCCGTCTATCGACAGCACGTCGCGCTCGAGCCCCGTCCCGCTCACGAGGCGGGAGCCGCCCGCGCTCTCTTTTATCGCGTTCTTGACGGCCGGCGTGACGTAAAGCACTCTCCCGCTCACGGGTACCAGCGCCTCGGTCATTCCGGCCATCAGACCGTCGAAGACGGCCATGACGTTGTCGGAGCTGAGCTCTGCCCTCACGACCTCCCCGCCGAGCTCGGTGAAGTCGCCGAAGAGCTTTGAGACGAGATAGGCGTCCATCTCGGGGAACTTGCGCTCGTCGTTATAGACCCGCGTGACGTTCTCTATCGAGGCGGCGCCCGCCGTCTGGTCGACGTCCTCGGGATGGATGAGCGTGGACCAGCAGCGCTGGTTGGCGAGGGTCTTTTCCTCCCATCTGTTCTCGTAGCTGCGTGAAAGCTCCGGCAGGGCGTCGCGGGAGGCCGAGCTTCTCGGCGCGACGGTTATCACGGGGAGCTCGATCTTCTTCCCCCCGCTGAAGCGGTAGCGCCCGTTGTTCGGAGCGCCCCAGAGGGCGCCGTAATGGAGGGCGTAGGGGAAGGCCTGGGCAAGCGTTGCGGAGTATTCCGCGGCGTAGTTTATTCTGTTCATGTTTCGGTTTTTTCTCCTTTTCGGATGTTTTTATTTCCGCGTCGGGGACGTCCGGCCGGCCCGTTCCCGTATCGCGGAATTATTATACCGCGGTTTCCCCGATATGTCATCTCACGAAAATCGCACGATTGTCGCAGGTTTGTCGCAGGTTTTTTTCACCGTTTTTGCGTAATTTTCGCCTCCGGGTGTTGTACAGCGCGCGAAAAGATGGTATAATATATATGCGGCGGGTGCAGGAGCTTCGCCCCCGCGGCAAATAAACACAAGGCAGGTCTAACCATGAAAATCATCATCACAGGACGCCAGGTCGAGGTCGACGAGGATCTGAAGGCGATAATCACCAAAAAGGTTTCGCGGCTCGACAAGTATTTCAGCGACGACGCAGTCGCGTACGTCACCCTTGCGAGGGAGAAGAGCGCCGAACGGCTGGAGCTCACCGTTTCGACGAAAGGGACGCTGTTCCGCGCCGAGCAGAGCGACAAGACCTTCCGTGACGCTCTTGATTCCGACATGGACATCATAGAGCGTCAGATCAGAAAGAACAAGACCCGTCTCAGCCGCCGTCTGCGCGACGGCGCCCTCAAAACCCTTGACGCCGCCCCGGAGACCGAGCCGGCGCCGGACGACTACGTCCCCGTCCGCCGCAAGGTCTTCGACCTCACCGAAATGACGGTCGAGGACGCGATCATGCAGATGGAACTCCTCGATCACGAGTTCTATATGTTCAGAAACACCGACGACGGCAAGACCGAGGTAGTCTATAAGCGCAAAAACGGGGGCTACGGCATCCTCATCCCCTCGACGAAGGACTGACGCGGCATCGCCGCGGGAGTATCGCGGCAGGAAAATCGCCGCGGGAGTATCGCGGCAGGAAAATCGCGGCAGGATAATCCGCAACGCCGCGTGAGTACGTAAAGCGCGGACCCCCTCAGACCGATAACCGAATAACCCCCGGCGCACCGCACCCGCGGCGCGCCGTTTTTGTTTGAGCCCGCAGGACGGGCGCCCCGCTTTTTTGTTGCCCCGCTTGAAACGCACGGGGCTGACCTCCGTCTTGCCTTCCCCTTGGAGGGGCAGGCGTGAACCCCAAAGCTCGCTTTGCTCGCTTCGAGGACCCCGCCACGGTGTCGGCGAAGCCGACGGATGAGGTGTTAGCGAACGCATAAAACTGTCGAACGGCTTAGGCGCTTGTCGCCACCTCATCAGTCCCTGCGGGACAGCTTCTCCTCAAGGAGAAGCCAAGAAAAGTTCAGTCCTATGCGTTTCGGGCAGGAGAAGCCAAGCAGTGGCGTTCGCCTAAACCCAAGCCTCCCTTGTGTAAAGGGAGGGGGACCGCTTGCGGTGGAGGGATTGTATCCACTAAGTCACCGCCGTACAATCCTCCCGTCGCCTTCGATCCCCGCCTTCCTTGCAACTTTCCTGCGATTTTTTTGCGACAAATGCGCGACAAACGTGAGATGCGTTTTGAGGCCGGACGCGGTATAATTATTCCGTGACCGCGGCGGGACGGTCGGGCGGAGGGCGATTTTCCCGAGAATTGTGTACTGTTTCGCGCCGCGGCTCGGGGACTGGGTTAAAAAGTGTTTTTCTGTTCTCATAGAAACTCCTTTCGATGATCTCCGGCTATGAATAAAGTGGTAAAACTGTACTGTTATCCTGCCCGAAAAGCCCCCCGAAAAGGCCCTTGACAAAATGCCTGTTTTTGCATATAATATTATGGTGTAAATTGCAAAAACAAGGAGTCCTGTATTATGAAAAAAACAGTTTCAGTTTTACTCATAGGCATGTTGATCCTGTCTTGCTTGACTCTCTTCGTGTCTGCGCAATCCGATTCCGCAAACGGCGACTGGAGCCAAAAGAGTGTCATCATTAAGAAC
>JAGABQ010000175.1:0-6419 GCA_017614495.1 Clostridia bacterium | reverse complement strand
GCCGCGTTCATTCCCTGTGAATCGCCTCCCGACGTGAGGACGCCTATCTTCTTTATTTTTTTTCTTCTCGAAGCCATGTCATGACCTTCTTCTTTGTGAATTACCTCGTATTGTAACATATTCCGCAAAAAAAATCAACCCCCGCCGCCCCGGCGAGGAAAACGGCGCGGAGCTTCCGCCCCGCGCCGATCCTGATTATTTTACTATGTCCCCGTCCGTGCAGTGAACCGTGTAGTGTTCGGAATCAAAATAACTACTCAGATTTCTTTCATTCCACTCCGCGACCGTCCCGGCGTAGTTTATGGTGTCAATAGGATCGTTTCCGAACGTGTCTCTGGATTTAATAGAAAGATTCTTGTTTTTGATCGTAACTGTTTTCAGATTGGTGCAGTCTGAAAAGCAGAAGTCCCAGATTATTTCTATCGTTTCCGGAAGAACGATTTCGGTCAGCCCTTCACATCCTTCAAACCATCCCCAGCCGAGTGCTTTGCAGTCGTCAGCGAACGTTATCGATCTGAGATTGTTGCAACACGAAAAAAGCATAGTCGAATCTTTCTCCCAGTTCCCCTGGACAGTGATTTCGGTCAAACCGGAACAATGGTCGAATACCTTGTTCCCCTCTTTTATGACAGCCGAATAAAAATCGGAAATATCCGTTATGGCAGTGCAGGAAAGCGCGCGGTTACCCAGTTTTTTTATTTGCCCGGGTCGGACGTTAATTTTACTGAGCGAATAGCAGCCATCGAAAACATAAATAGGAAACTCGGTCCAGTTGTCGGGGACAGTGACCTCTTTTAAGCCGGTACATCCTGAAAATGCCCCGATCTGTACATCGACTCCGTCGGAAATGATCACTTTTTCAAGCAGTTCGCAGTTCATGAAACCGTGATCTTTAATTGTTTTGACGGGTATTCCCCTGTATTCCGCGGGTATGGTTATTTCTCCGCATACAGACGACGGATCGCCCCATACCGTATAATATGATTCCGCAAATCCCGTACGTGGAGATGCCCAACGGCTGAAGACGAGTCCGGGCGATACCGAGTTCGACAGGTCTCTCTCAAATACCTTTGTTTCTATGTACTCGCATTCCGGGCATCGGCGAGTCCTGACGTCGCCGGTTTCTGCCGTTACTACGATTTCTTGATCATAAGCGTGCGGTGCGGTCTTTCTTTCGTTGCAGAATTCACAGACAAGCCAGTGGTACTCATCGGTATAATCCTCCTTGTTCGGATCAGGTGACCAGAAATGCACATGGTCCACAGCTGAGGAGCCGGAATCCGCGGGAGGCGTTTGCGTTTCTTCGCTTTCCGTTACCTTCGGCTCCGTGTCGGGAGGGGCGGTATTTATAGGATCGGTGCTGTCCGGTTCGATATTTTTCTGAGAAACAAGGTCTGTTTCTGTCGTTTCTTCGTCGGTTTCCGTTTCGGTCACGGCTGCCGGTTCGGTTTCAGTTTCCGTTGCAGATTGACTGACGTCCTGTGTGTCAGCAATGAGACTTGAATCGGGAACGCACGTCGTATTGCCGTATGCGGACGTTTCCGCGGATTCCGTATGATTTTCGGCGGTTTCCGACGGAACGGCCGCGGGCTGTCTCGCCGGCTGGCAGGACGTCATAAGGATCACCGCCGTCAGCGCCGCGGCAACAAGAACGTTATGAATCTTTTTCATTTGATTTTTCCTCCGCTTCTTTTATTTCACTGTATGAAAATCCGAGTCTTAAAAGACGGTTTTTTGTTTTCGGCGTCATTTCGCCGAGCAGAGACAGGTGATGGCGGCAGTTTTCGGTGAAATCCACGCCGTCAAACGGCAGAGACGATATCACGTCGGCGCCAACGCCGCTTTCGTAAAGCTCGCTTTTTATCCTGCGCGCGCCGTATTTCTTCTCGTACGCGAGATATGAGAAGCGTCTTTCCGCAAACGCCCGGTCGTCGAGCAGGCGCTCATCTTTGAGACGCGCAACGGCGTACTCCGTTTCGCTCTCCGAAAAGCCCTTCTGACGGAGTTTCCGCCTGAGCGTGCGCTCGGTGCAGTCGGACCACGAGAGAGAGCCGCGCCCCGAGCGGTAGGCGCGTTTTTCGCCCTCGGAGGCGCCGTCGCCGGGATCTCCGGGGTCAAAAACGAGAAAGCCGTTTTCGTCGGTCAGCGGCATTTTCTGTCCCGTCAGCTGAGGATGAAGGCGTCGAAATCCTCGGAATCGGCTTCCGGAAGCTCGTCGACGGGCGTCACCGCGCCGTCGGAGAACCTCGAGCGGACGGCCGCCTCGACGCGCTCGGCGAATTCGGGATCGGACTCCATCATTTCCCTGACGTGCTCCTTGCCCTGGCAGATCCTCTCGCCGGCGAAGGAGAACCACGATCCGCTCTTTTCGATGACTCCCATCGTGAGCGCCACGTCGAGCACCTCGCCCTGCTTGGATATGCCTTTTCCGAAGTAAATGTCGAAATTCGCGGTCCCGAAGGGCGGCGCGACTTTGTTTTTGACTACTCTGCACTTGGTGTGCGAGCCGATTATGTTGTCGCCGAGCTTGATGCTCCCTATGCGGCGGATGTCTATGCGCACGGAGGCGTAGTATTTCAGAGCGCAGCCGCCCGAGGTCGTCTCGGTCGGGCCGGCGCCGTATCCGGTGTTTATCATGTCGCGGAGCTGGTTGATGAAAACCACCGCCGTGTTGGTCTTGCTGATGTTCGCCGAGAGGACGCGCAGAGCCGAGGACATGAGACGCGCCTGGCGGCCCATCGAGGCGTCGCCGATCTCGCCGTCGATCTCGCTGCGGGGCGTGAGCGCCGCCACCGAGTCGATTATGAGTATGTCGATAGCGCCGGAGCGCACGAGCGCGTCGGCTATCGAGAGGGCCTGTTCGCCCGAATCGGGCTGGGAAATGAGCAGATTTTCGATATCAACGCCGAGATTGTGGGCGTAGGTCGGGTCGAGGGCGTGCTCCGCGTCTATGTACGCGGCGATGCCGCCGGCCTTCTGCGCCTCGGCGACGCAGTGGAGCGCGAGGGTGGTCTTGCCCGAGGCCTCGGGCCCGTATATCTCGATTATCCTGCCGCGCGGGATCCCACCCACGCCGAGCGCGAGGTCGAGATTGAGCGATCCCGTCGGGATCACGTCCACCTTGAACTTCGGGGTGTCGCCCATGCGCATGATGGAGCCCTTGCCGTTCTTCTTTTCGATCTCTTCGATCGCCTTTTCGAGCGCCGCCGCGCGCATATCGCCCGCCTGCTGTGAAACGGACTGCTGAGATTTCTTATCCTTTGCCATTTTTGTCTCCCGTTATCTTATATGAGCTTTACGGCCCCGTCTTTTCTTACGTTGAGCACGTAGACCGAGTCCTTTCCGAAGACGGACTCGAGGGTTTCTTTGTATTTTCCGACGTATTCGTCGGGAACGAACGCCTGTGTTGTGCCGGCAAATCCGCCTCCGTGGACTCTGCACGCCGTCGGACGCGGAGAGTCTTTAAGGACGTATTCCGAGACGGCGAGCGCGAGGGAAAGCCCCTGTTCGCTGACGTTTTTCGGCGTATATACGTTCTGCAGCCATCTGAAAGAGCTGTTTCCCGAGCTTTTTATGCACTCGAGGAAGCCGCAGAGGTCGCCCGACCCGAGGCAATCCGCCGCGAGCCCGACCCTTTCGTTCTCGTTGACGAAGTGGAAGGCGCGCAGGAAGGCGCGGTCGCCGCACTTTTCGCGTATCTCGGCCGCCCTGCCGATGAGATCTCCGACGGTCAGCCCGCGCAGTATCTCGGCGCCGAAGAGCGCCGCGACCTTTCTCATCTCCCCGGGGACCGAGGAATAGTCGTCGTTGAGGTCGGCGTGGTTGCCGCCCGTGTTGGTTATGCAGAGGCGGTATCCCGCGTCGGAGAGGGAAAATCCGAGCTTTTTGATCTTAGCGGCCGAGGGATCGGCAAAATCTATGAAGCAGAATCCGCCGACCGAGCAGGCGGTCTGATCCATAAGCCCCGAGGGCTTGTTGAACCAGACGTTCTCGGAGTATTTGGATATCTCGGCGATGACCGGCGCGGGTATCTCCCCGTTGTTCGCGAAATGGTTCTGTATCGTTCCGATCATGACCTCGAAGGCGGCGGACGAAGAGAGCCCGCTCCCCTTGAACACGTCGGACGTCGTATAGGCGTTGAACGCCGAGGTCTTGTATCCCCTTCTGCGGAATCCGTCGGCCATGCCCGAAATGAGGGCCGACGAGCGGTAAAAGTTCTTCGGGTCGGGCTTGTCCGGAACGGCGGGGACGACGTCGGGCTCAAATCCCCGGCTCACGACCGTCACGGTGTCGGAATCCGTCTTCGCGGCGATCGCTATGATGTCGAGGTTGACGGCGGCGGCGATGACGCGGCCGCGCTGATGGTCGGTGTGGTTGCCGAGGATCTCGGATCTTCCGGGCACGGAGAACACCGATACCTCGGAGTCGCCGAACAGCTTGATGAACTCCCCGGCCGCCTCGGCGTAGCGTTTTTTCTGAGTTTCGACGGCTTCCGCGCCGTAAAGACCGGCGAGAAGGCCGTCAAGCTCGCCCGTTTTTTCTAATTTGTTTCTTAATTCCGATGCTTTCATGATATTATTCCTCCGGGGTCTCGGGCTCGTCCACCGTGCGGACTATCTGGCCGTATTCAAAAAGCCCCTCGTACATTCTTCCGGTGTTCCACGTATAGGTGCCCCAGCCGTTTATATAGTTGTTCTCGAACGCCCCGGTGTACGAGTCGCCGTTCGCGAAGCGGTAGGTGCCCGTGCCCGTACGTGTGTCGTCCTTGAAATCTCCCTCGTAAACGTCGCCGTTTGCGAAAACGTAGGTCCCGCGGCCCTGCTTGACGTCGTTTACGTACTGGCCGGTGTAATACGATCCGTCGGTCCAGGTATAGGTCCCGGAGCCGTTCTTCATGTCCGACGAGAAGTTCCCCTCGTAGCTCTCACCGTCGGCGAGCACGTATTTGCCGAAGCCGTCCTTTTTGCCGTCGACGAAGGAGCCCTCGTAGACGTCTCCGCTCGCGAAGACGTATTTGCCCGTGCCGTTCGGCATGTCGTCGCGGAAATCGCCCGTATAGACGTCGCCGTTTGCGAAGGTCTTTTTGCCCTTTCCGCTGCACTGAAGCTCGGAAAGGCCACCCTCGTAGGTAGATTTGTCGCTGTAGGTCAGCACGCCGGTCTTTCCGTCGACCGTCGCCGTCCTGCCGTCGCTGTACCACAGTTTGCCGGAGACGGGCGTAACCCCGTCAGAGGTCCTGCCGACGAACTTGATGTAGCTCTTGTCGCTGAAGTCCTTGCGCAGGTATCTGAAACCGAGCGCGTAAAGCACGACGAACGTCGCCGCCACGAGGATTATCGCCGCGGCGAGCGTCGAAACGGTCAGGAAAAGAGGCGAACGGAAGCGTTTTGCGACCGGTTTTTTCTTATTTTTGACATTTTCCGTCATTTATGGCCGTCCCTTTCTTTCGCGTCACCCGTTGAAGATGAGCGGCACGAGCTTGAGAGTTAAAAAGACGAGCAGGGCTATCAGTATCCCCTCGACGAGGACGGGCACCCAGTGCGCGTCCCTGTCGCTGTAAAACGCCTTCGACTGTTTTTCCTCGGGGATGAAATATCCCCCCGCCTCGCTCACCGAAACGAACCTCCGCAGGCCGCGATCCGGCTTTTTGAGCGAAAGTTTCAGGAAAACGTTGGGTTTAATACCGAGATCGTCAAAGGTCTTTGCCGTCTCCTCCGAGACGGCGCCGCCCTTTTTGAGTTTTCTGACGAACTTTCCGTAGGCGAAGCTGTTGAAAAGATAAATGAGCCAGGCGAGGATGATCCCCGCGAGGATAGGCAGGACGACGGCGTAGGCCGGCGTCTGTTCGATTATCTCCGTCAGCGTCATTTCGAGCCCGGCACGCGGATGACCTCGATGCCGCCGAGATATTTTTTAAGCGCGTCGGGTACGTTCACCGAGCCGTCGGCGTTCTGATTCTGTTCGACGAGCGCCGGCAGTATGCGGGACGTCGCGAGACCCGAGCCGTTGAGCGTGTGCATGAACTGGATGGTCCCGTCGGCGCGGCGGACTCTCATCTGACCGCGGCGCGCCTGATAGTCCCTGGCGTTCGACACCGAGCTGACCTCCTTGTATCCGTTCATCGACGGGATCTGTATCTCGATGTCGTAGGTCCTCGCCATTGACGCCGAGCAGTCCTCGGCGGCGAGCTTGACGGTGCGGAAATGGAATCCGAGCCCCTTCACGAGGTTCTCGGCGTTCGCTACGAGCTCCTCGAAGGCCTCGTCGGAGCCCTCCGGGAGGGTGTACTGGACCATCTCGACCTTGTTGAACTGATGTCCGCGGACCATTCCGCGCTCGTCCGATCTGTATGAGCCGGCTTCGCGGCGGAAGCAGGGGGTGTAGCTTATGTATTTTTTCGGCAGATCGGCCTCGGTGAG
>JAGABQ010000174.1:0-9114 GCA_017614495.1 Clostridia bacterium | reverse complement strand
CCGGATGTGATCGTAAGCAACGTCCGGCAGCACGTCGAAACGCGGCACCTTTTTCTCGTCTAAGGTCACCATGCACTTCCCTGTTTCGTGACGGTTCTTCTGCAAAAACGCACTGCTTACGCCGTGACGCGCGAGCTCCTTAATTGCGTCGAATCCGAAACCATCGCGGCCGACCGCGGAAATCAGATACGTCTCATCGCCGAGATGAGCCATATGAGCGCAGAAATTGAACATTGCGCCGCCTATCGTCTGTTTTTCCGGGTAAATATCCCAGATGATTTCTCCGAATCCGAGAACTTTCATTTTGTTTCACTCCAATTTCTCATTAACATCAATTCTGTCAGGCGCCGTAAACTTATCAGTACATATTGGTAGGCATTATCTTCAAAAGCATTCATAAACGCGAGCCATCACGCATTATCATACCGATATCCACGGTATTTTTTTGCCTGCGCCGGAACAGTTCGGCATCATTCAGCAAAAACTAAAGCGACCCGCAGCAAAACCGCGTGCCGCCCATATATGACGGAATCCGCCGGCATTATACCGTTATTACGTTTATTCCCGCCGAGGTGAACGTCTCGAGAAACTCGCCGCTCAGTCCCGAATCGGTTATTATTCCGTTCACACGGTCACACTCTATGACGCGATAAAGCGACGTCCTCTCAAACTTTGAAGAATCCGCGAGAACGAATATCTCGCTCGAAATCTTGACGAAACCCTTTTTCACGTCCGCGGTACCCGAATTCGGGGTGGCAATGCCGTTACGGATCGAAACGGCGTTAGCGCCGAGGAAAAGCTTGTCAACGAATATGCCGTTCAGCGAGTCGAGCGTCATGGATCCGCTTACGCTCGAGAATTTTCTCCTTACAATCCCTCCGAGCATTATGACGGTCGCGTCGGTCATTCTCTCGAGTTCGAGCGCGAGTACAAGGTCGTTAACAATGACCGTAAGGTCCTTCTTATCCGCGAGATATTTCGCCATCTCGCGACAGGTCGTTCCCTGATCGACGATGATTGTATCTCCGTCTCCGACGTACGAGGCGGCCGCCTTTGCTATCCGCTCTTTTTCGTCCTTTTTTTCAAGTCTTTCGCTCGGAACTATCTCATAACCCGTTTTTGACTGCAGTATAGCGCCGCCGTGCGTTCTTTTGATCAGCCCCTGTGACTGAAGCGTTTCGAGGTCCGTTCTAATCGTCGCGGACGTGACGTCAAATTTTTCGCAAAGCTCCGAAAGCGTCGCGCGCTTGTTTTTTAAAATCTGTTCGTATATCTTTTTCTGTCTCTCTTCAGCAAACATCCCGTTTAACCTCCAAAAGATTATTATAACATTTTCAAACGGAAAAATCAACGATAAAAGGCAAACGCTGTCAAAAAAGCGCGGCAGACGCCCCCAGCCCGTCTGCCGCTTTCGTTTAACGGTCAAACGCGAACGATTCGGCCTTCCCGCTTTGCAGACTTTCGAGAATATCGCCGCAAATAGAATACGCCTCGGCGCATTTGCCGTCTTTCATCAGCTCGTTTGCGCTGTCTATCGCCTCTATCATGCTCTGATAATACACCGGCAACTGATCGAGTTCGGTCACAAGTTTTTTAAGCTTACCGTTCAGCACGCTCCTCAAACTGTAAATGTTTGAGAGAGATGAAAGTACGCCGTCAGCGTAAAAGCCCTTTTCGGACTTGTTACTCGCGTCGATCGCGTACGCCATCGCAGTACCGTAATCCATATACGTCATTACATAATTGCAGAGACGCTCGATATCCTTGTCGTTTGCGTCCGGGAAAAGGACCTTGAATTTCTCCGCCGTGAAATGCTGTATCTCCTCGCGAAGCACGTAATACGTATACGCGATGCGGTATCTTGTCATCTCGTCACGGCGTGCGGCTGCCTTCACGTGCTTATCTGAGTTAACTACCGAAACGCGCAGAGAAGCCCCCGCCTCGAGGGTGACGCCGATTCCTTTTTCAAGTTCCCCGGCGGAATAATCTTTCGTTTCACCGGCGAACGTGACCTTGTAATTCCCGTCCGCGAGATTTCTCTGAACGAAATTGAACGTGACGCTCTTGTCATCCGGATTGAAAAGCACGAAGTTCCTCTCCGCCGACTGCATCGCCTCTTCGTAACCCGAAAGAATATTGAGGTTGAGGGCCATCACATCGCGGTTGTCCGCCTCTCCGAATGCCGAGAACATGAGATAGTTCCAGAAGGATATGCTCGACATGTAGAGGGCGCCCTGATCCGAGTTCCCTCCGCCGAAGCTGTTGTACATCGGCTCTGTCGGTATCCCGAAATAATCGGTCGCGGAATACGCCGCCTGGCCCCTGAACTGAATGTTCCAGGTTATCGGGAAGAAGTTGAACGCGCTTACGCGCTCACAGTTGAAGAGTTTGAGAATAAGATCGTTGAAAGCGTAGTCGCCCGTCGCGTCGAGTATCTCGGTAAGCGGGATATACGCCTCGATGGTCTCCCACGGGCAGGGATGCGAAGCCCCCGCGTGAGGCTCGAAAAGTCCGAGCCAGGTGCTCGACTCCGCCGCGCTCGTGAAATTGTCGTCGTACCAGAAGGTGAGCTGCATGAGCATGCCGAAGAAATCCTCCGACCAGGAGAGATATTCTTTGTTTCCTCTCAGCTCAAAGAGCCGGTAGGCGGCGTAGGTCCCGTACGCCGTGCCGAAGATCTCGGTCGTCGGGAACTCGGCGCTGTCTGTATATTCCCTCGTGTACCTGTTGTTCTTAACTGTGAACGACACCTCGTTTATGACCTTGTTCAGGGCGTTTACCGCCATATCGAGGTATTTTTCCTCGCCGGTCACGTCATAAGCCTTGACGAGCATATAGGCGTACGATCCTATCTGCCAGGGCTCATAGACCGTTCCGAGATCGGAGACGTCCTGCTGTGTCGCCGAGGTCTTGCTGTCGGGATATATCCACTGAGAGACCACGAAATCACAGTTTTCGACAAGTTCCGTCACACCCTCAATCGACGAAAGAAGGTTAGCGAGAGCCGCCGGGCTGAAGTCGTCCATACTGCTCGTCACCGACGCGCGGTAGGTCTCGACGTCGTAGAAGAAGTTCTGCCACGGCATTTCGAAGGTGCCGACCTGGTTGCCGAACCTGAAGCCGTAGCGGATCATGTTGCATTCGGGATCGTAATAGAACTGCAGGGCGTCCATCTTCGTTTCGAGCGCCTTTGCGAAATCCGGATTTTTGTTGATCCTGTTATACGCGTTCGCCGCAGAGAGCCAGTTGTTGTTGCATGAGAAGTCCGTCGCCGAATATCTCGCCGACGAGGGGCGCGCGTAATGCAGATACAGTTTTCCCCCTCGCTTTTCGGATGTCAGCATCGGGTCGGACATAACGAGCGACGTCATGTTGTAAGCGTCGGGGTTGAGAAGCCCCGTCACCGTCAGATCGGCGACGCTCTTCCAGTCGAGCTGA
Organism: Clostridia bacterium; assembly: GCA_017614495.1. Lineage (GTDB taxonomy): Bacteria > Bacillota > Clostridia > Oscillospirales > CAG-272 > Colimorpha_A. The sequence continues at coordinate 5,676 of JAGABQ010000174.1, read as the reverse complement.
TACTGACCCCTGAGATCAGACCTGACGGTCGGCCATTTTACCTTTGCCGGATGCGCGTATGCGACCGCAAGCGCCTTTTCGGCTATGCAGTCTAGCCCGGTCCTCTTCTCTGAAAATCCCGAATAGAGGTAGAATTTCGCCGTGATCTCGGTCGATACCCTCGGTCTGACAACGTTGCCGTTCAAACGGTTGAGTCCGAAGAATATGCCGGAACCGTCCTTTCTGCCCATGACCTTATACTGCGTCGGCATCGCGTTTGAGGTCTCTCCCATCCATTCCATATCGGTATAATCGAAAAGAATGACGGCTTCCCTTCCGCAGTCCCAGAGATAGGCGGCGGGCATACCGAGACCGTAGTAGTCACCGTAAATGCTCGGGGGCATCTGAGAATATGTGACCTCGGCTCCGCCGTTCATATAGAACCCGAACGCGGAATCGAAAAGGTCGAGATCGCTTTTCGCTATGACGGTAACGTCGAACTCGAAAAGCGAGGCCTCTTCGATCGCCCTGCAGGTTATCGTGAACGAGCATCCGGAGACGCTGTCCTTTCCGGAAAGCCGGCAGGTGGGCACGCCGCTCTGTTTCCCGGTCTTATATTCCGTCGGAAACAGTCCGAAAGCAGAGCCGTCGATCAGCGAACGGCCGCCGTCGAACATTTTCACGTAATCCGTACCGTCGAAAAGACAGGTGACGATCGAATAGCTGCCGTCTCCGCGGTCTTCGAGCGCAAGGATCTGATTGCCGCTCGTGAGGACTATGTTGTCCGGTTTTGCGACCTTTTTGCCGCCGTAAAGCTCTTTTATCGCTTCGTTATCCACTGTTCTGTCAACCTCCGAGGGGGAATGGACCTCCGGCTCGATCAGCCAGAAAGCGTCTTCGCCGTTCACGTCGTCCGGAGGAACGGTCGTCGTCACGTCATCCCCCGTCCCGTTTCCGTTGCACGACGCCAGGCAAAGGACCACGATAACGACCGCCGCGAAAAGCAAGCTGAATATTTTAGCAAAAGTTTTCATTATTGATACAAAAAGCCCGCGTAAAGCGGGCTTTTACCCTTACAGGATTTCAGTGTTTTTTTCTGAGAACGAGCGCGGCTCCGCTGATCGCGGCAACGAGCACCGCAATGGCGGTATAGTCGGCCGTGTCGGGAGCTTCGCTGACGCCGGCAAGCGCCTTCGCCTCTGCTGCGGTGATTACACGGTTGTAAATGCGAACTTCGTCAAGAAGACCCTTGTAGAAACTGTCTTGGCTTCTGCCGCCGAGGAAGAAGTGGTTGTCGAATCCATCAACTACCATTTCTTTAATGAGCCCGGCCCCGTCCTTGTCGAAGAGCTGTCCGTCGATGTAAATCACGGCACTTTCCTTCGAAGCGTCGTAGACGAAAATAATGTTGTGCCATTCATTGTCGTCAACTCTTACTTCTTTTTCGTAGTTATAGGCGTATGCATAGTTATTCAGAGCCGGGGTACCAGAAGCATCATAACCAGCGAGGCAAACGTTGGAGGAGCCTGCCTGAACAAAGCCCCATACGCCGGTCGCACCGGCAAAGGATCCCCAGCAGAACAGAGCGCCGTCCTGATTGACTTCCTCGCCCTTGTCGTTAATAACCTTAAAATTGCTCTTTATCCACGCGGAAAACGAGAAGGATTTGTTCGGGTTGGGAGAAGTCAGAGGAGCTTCCTCGGTTCCGCCAACGTATATACTCCCTTTACCATCAAAGGAAATTGCCTTTCCCTTGTAGCCGTCAACAAACGTTGCGTTGCCGATGTTCGCGAATGTGTTGTTCCCGACGAGGTCCTTCGCCTCGCCATTGTCGAAATCGTAATAGATTACGAGTCCGTCGGTGGGAGCTTCCGCACCGGCCGCGAAGGCGGGCGCGACCATCACTGCCGCGAGAACGAGGCAGATCAGAACTGTTGTGATGTGTTTCATGTTTTTTCTCCTTTTTTTGGAAAGTTTTTATTTTTTCTTTTTAGAAAAGACTATGATAAGGACCACGGCCGCGACGACGACAACGCCCGCTATGATGCCGATGATAAGACCCGTGTTGCTCTTTTCCTCCTGCTTCCCGGTGGACTTCGTCGTATCTTCGGGCTTATCCTGTTTCTTTGTGGTGTCGTCCTTCTTTTCCGTGTCGGGCGTTTTTTCGGTCTCGGTATCATCGTCCCAGAAATCGTCGCCCCAGGTATCGTCGTCGGGCGGAAGAGTCTCGATCTTCGGTTCGGGCGCCTCGGGCGTCGTGCCCTTCATTTTGACAAGCTCCTCGATCTCGGTGTCGTCAAGGACTCTGCCGTATATACGGAGGTCGTCCATGCCGCCGATATAGTTGTCCTCGCCGCCGTTCATCGCTCCGAGAACGAAATATCCGGAGGAGTCGCCGAGGAACTTGGTGATGACCGTCTCGGAGATATACTCTTTGCCGTCGATGTAGAACACCGGCGATTCGCCGGTCTTGGCGGTCATCGCGACGTGATGCCAGTTCCCGTCACGAAGATTGTTGCCTTCCGGATCACCGACGATATAGTGAGTGTCCGTGCTTTGGAAATAGAAGAACAGACCGTCGTAATCGGTGAGACAGAATCTGAAATAGTCGAAGTTCGCGCCGGAACCGAAACCGAGTAACGTCATGTTTCTCTTGTCATCGGGAGAGGTGGACGGCTTTACCCACAGAGAGATCGTCATCTCGTCGTAATCGAAATACGGTCCGAGAGCGTCGGCACCTATAAGCATCAGGACGTCTTTCCTCTTCTCAAAGTTGAGATATCCCTCGCCGCAGGCGGCGCCTTCCTTGACTATCTGCTCTTCTCTCAGAATCTCAAGAGAGTTCTGATCCATCACGTCGTACGCATTCGCGTCGAACGGATAGTAGCTTATGATGTCGTCGTTGATGTGCGCGCTTGCGAGAACCGTGCAGACAACTGCAAACAAAACGACAAACAACGGGAGCAGGATTTTTTTCATTCTTTTGAAAACCCCTTTCGTTTTATTATTGTTATTTTCGTTTGCTGACATTATACCGCAAACAGCGGCGTTTGTCAACAATTTTTTTACACTTTTTTTAAGATTTTTTCTTTTACTGCCGTCCACTGACGATCGACATCGCCTTTTCCGTAAGATCGGCTATTTTATCGAAATTCCCTTCTGCGATCAGGGAATCTCCGACCATAAACGACCCTCCGCAGGCAAAGACCGCGGGGCACGCGAGATACGTTCCGATGTTATCCTCGTTTATCCCTCCGGTCGGCATGAACTTTATCATGCCGTAGGGAGCGGAAAGCGCCTTTATCGTCTTTACGCCTCCGTACGCCTCAGCCGGGAAAAACTTAACTACCTCGAGACCGAATCCGAGCGCCGTCTCGATCTCACCGGGAGTAACGACGCCGGGCACGACGGGGATCCCGTTTTCGACACAGTATCCGACGACCTTTGGGTTGAGCCCCGGGCTGACGATGAATTTCGCTCCGGCCTCGACTGCGGCGTCAACCTGCTCGACCGAGAGGACGGTGCCCGCCCCGACGAGCATATCCGGATACGCCTCTGTTATCCTCTTTATCGCCTCGGCGGCGCATGACGTGCGGAAGGTTATCTCGGCGGCCGGAAGGCCGCCCTTTATGAGCGCTCCGGCAAGAGGCACCGCCTTTTCGACGTCTTTGATTTTTATGACAGGAAGCAGTCTCAGTTTGCCTATCTTTTCAAGAACCTGGTTCATTTCTTATCACCTCACTTGTTGACAACGTACTTTTCCGCCCTGCCGTCGTTTTCCAGCAGAGAAAACAGATTTGATATGGACATTTCCGTCATGCCCGCGACTGCCTCCGCGGTGTGCGCGCCGGCGTGCGGCGTCATGATGACGTTCGGGAACTCGTAGATCCTGTGCTTCTCAGGCGGCTCTTTTTCAAATGCGTCGAAGCCCATACCGTATATTTTGCCGCTTTCGATATAATCGGCAGCGGCGTCGAGATCAATCAGCCCTCCGCGCGACGTGTTAACGATTATGACTCCGTCGCGCATCATGCCGATCCTCTCGCGGCTTATTATGTTCCTCGTGCCTTCAGTGAGCGGGACGTGGAGCGATATTACGTCGCTGCCCTTTACGAGATCTTCGATCTCACAGACTGAAACACCGTTTTCTTCAGCCCACTTCCGGTCGATATACGGGTCGTAGGCAAGTACTTTCATCGAAAAGCCCATGGCCCGCTTCGCGAGCGATTTTCCTATCGCTCCGAGGCCGATTATGCCGATCGTCTTTCCGTATATTTCCCTTCCGTTGGCTCTGTCCCAGTTTCCTTCCTTCAGTCTGCCGTTCAAATACGGAATCTGTCTCGCCGCAGACAGGATCAGACCCATCGCAAGGTCGGCGACCGACTGGGTATTGGCTCCCGGCGTGTTCGTTACCTTTATACCGAGCTCCTTTGCGGTTTTTATGTCGACGCGCTCGTAACCGACTCCGTATCTCGACACGGCTCTCAGCTTTGGCGCCGCCATGAGGACCCTGCCCGTTATGTCGTCGAGCCCGGCAAGATACCCGTCTATATCCGCAACGAGCGGGAAAAGCTGCTCTTCAGTGAGCGGCTTGCCCGTCGTGTTGAGAATGATCTCCGCTTTTTCCGAAAGGTCGGCGATTATCTCTTTGTTTTTGCACAGAGAGGTCGGCGTGACAAGTATTTTCATCAGTCCTGCGCCTTCCATTTCGGGTTGTCCACGATCTCGGGCCTGCCGTCTTTTTCAACTATAAGCTTGCGGTATCCTTTTGTTTCGATGGTGCCGTAGTTGTGACCGGCGTCGCCGCGGAAAACGAAAAACGTGACGAGCGGGGTGCTTCCCGTGTTAATGCTGCGGTGCGCGTATCTCTCGGGAACGTAAAGCGCCTCTCCCGGGACGAGTTTCGATACCCTGACGTCGCCCTCGGGATTTTCCATCATCATGTACCCCTCGCCGGAGAGGCAGTAGTAGACCTCGGCGGTCTCGAGGATGGTGTGAAAATGTCCCTTTGTCATGTGATACTCGTCCCCGACCTTGCCGGGATATGTGATGCTCGTCCCGAAGGCGAGGTTGCCCGCCTCCTCGGGACAGCCGAGCTCGTAGAACTCGTATACCATCCGGTCGCCCTCCGCAAGCGCCTTTGCGTACGCTTCATCGTCAGCAAACATGCCCTTCATCTGGGAAAGCATGCGCTTTGTGGACTCGGCTTTTGCAGAAAGACCGTTCACGAAATCAAAATCGACCGAAAACGGAAGAGAAAAATCAAAGTTGTTCGCCATACCTTCACCTCCCGCAGACCTCAGCGGATTTTTTGTCGATAGCGTCAAATTTTTCTTTCGTCAGGTCGAGGTGGAACACCTCGGCAATGACCTGCGTCCAGCCGTGGAGGAAATAAATCCAGCCGTCCTCGACGTAAAGATTGTTTTCTTCCTTCTGCTCGAGCGCCTGATACATGAATCTGAGGTCGCCGCGATAGTTGAATTCCCAGACAAGACTGTTGTACGGGAACACGCAACCGTCGGACAGCGGAGAGCCGGGACGGTCCTTGCCGAGACCCGTCGCGTTTATGACGAGAGAATTGGGATGGAGAGATGCGAGCACTTTGTCGTTGTCCCTGGCGTCCGGCGCGAGGATGAACTCCATGTTAGCCTCCGGACGGATTTCGCGGAACATTTTTTCGATATTCTCGAGACGCGG